>NZ_RAWR01000430.1:0-1782 GCF_003986945.1 Corallococcus sp. AB018
CTCCAGGCCCGCGGGGGGCGTGCCGGGCTGGGCGGGACGGGGCGGCGGGACGATGCGCTTGGCGCGCAGGTCCTTGATGACCAGCCGGGTGATGGTCTTGAGCGCGTCCATCACGCCGCGGCCGTTGGCGGCGGCCGTCTCGAAGTCGGGGACGCCGCGGGGGTTGAGCTCCCGGCGCAGGTCCTCCACGGAGAGGATGTTGTCCAGGTCCCGCTTGTTCCACTGCATCACCAGTGGGAAGCGGTCCAGGCGGATGCCGTTCTCCAGGAGGTTCTCCTCCAGGTTCGCCAGGGACTCGCGGTTGGCGTCCATGGCCTCCGCCTGCGAGTCCGCCACGAACACGACGCCGTCCGCGCCCTGGAGCACCAGCTTGCGGGTGGCGTTGTAGAAGACCTGCCCGGGCACGGTGTAGAGGGCCAGGCGCACGGAGCAGTCGCCCACGCGCTCGACCTTGACCGGTAGGAAGTCGAAGAACAGCGTCCGGTCGCCTTCGGTGGCGATGGACATCATCTCTCCGCGGTGGGCCGGGCGAACGGTCTCGTAGACCTTTCGCAGGGTCGTCGTCTTCCCCGACAGGCCGGGGCCGTAGAAGACGATCTTCGCGGCCACTTCGCGGGCCATCAGGTTCACGCTGCTCACGGTGTCAGCTTACCTAGAACGACTCGGCGCCCGGCGCCAGTTGCCGGGCGAACATTCGCGGGCGTCCCGGCCCGGTGCTCGGCCGCGAGCAGGGCGAAGAGGGCCGCTTCCTTCGCCTCTTCGGGGAAGCCCAGCACGTCCAGCCGCTCCAACGGCACCGGGGCCAGCCGCGCCCGAAGATCCGCCATGAGCACAGGATTCCGCGTCCCGCCGCCGGAGACATACACGGCCTCCAGCCGGGGAAAGCGGGGCCGCACCCAGGTGTCGAAGGCGCGCGCGGTGGCCTCCACGGTGAAGGCCCGCGCGGTGGCCATCAAATCGTGGGGCCGCTCCGGGGCCGCCGCCCAGAGCCGGTCCACCAACGGTTCGCCGAAGCCCTCGCGGCCCGCGCTGCGCGGAGGTGGCCGCGCGAGGAACGGATGCGCGAGCAGTTCCTCCAGGAGCGCGGGGATCACCTGGCCCCGGGAGGACAGGCTCCCGTCCCGGTCGCACGCGAGCCGTCCCTGCGTCACCCGGCGCGCCAGCCCGTCCAGCACCATGTTCGCGGGCCCGGTGTCGAACGCGAGCGTGTCGTCCACGTGCTCGCCCACGACGCTGATGTTGGCGATGCCGCCCAGGTTGAGGAACGCGCGCGTGACCTCCGGCCGTTCGCGGTTCCGGAAGACGGCCCAGTCCAGGTAGGGCACGAGCGGAGCGCCCTGGCCGCCCACCGCCATGTCGCGGGTGCGGAAGTCGCTGACGACGGGCAGGCCGGTGCGCTCGGCGATGACGGCCGCTTCGCCAATCTGGAGCGTGGAGGCGATGGCGGACAGGTCCGAAGGAAGGTGGGCCATCGTCTGGCCGTGCGAGCCGACGACGTGGACGTCCTCGCGCTTCACGCCCGCGCGCGCGATGACGGCCAGCACGGCCTCGGCGAAGCGCTCCCCCAGTTCGAAGTTGAGGGCGCAGAGGCTCCGGGCGTCTTGAGGGCCCAGCACTCGCGCGACCAGGTCCGGCGTGAAGGGATGGGAGACATGCGCGAGCAGTTGGAGCTTCACGTCCGCGCCGGTGCCGTCCACCCTGCACAGCGCCGCGTCCGCCGCGTCCACGCTGGTGCCGGACAGCACGCCCACGCACAGCCGGGGCGGCAGGGAGGGGGAGGGT
>NZ_RAWR01000431.1:0-1716 GCF_003986945.1 Corallococcus sp. AB018
CACCCCAGCCCGCCCAGGAAGAACCCCAGGCAGGTGGAGGCAGGCAGCAGACACGCCAGCCCCACCCCTACCGCCGAGGGCGTCCAGCGGCGGAACCGCTCCGGCAACGCCTGCTCCCCCAGCGTAAGGACGGCCGCCGCGCCCGCCGCCCAGGCCATGGCGAGCCGCAGGTCCACCGAGACGGCACCCAGCCCTGACGCCAGCACCTGCGCCACACCCGCCGTCATCGTCGCGGCCGGAGCCGGGAAGCGCTCCGACCCCAGCACGGACGGCTCTGGCACCAGCAGGTAGAACAGCGGCACCACCACCAGCGCCCCCACGACGCACCCCAACAGCTGCGCCAGGAACACGCGGCGAGGATCCGCGCCCAGCAGGTGTCCCGCCTTCTGGTCCGTGAGCAGGTCCGCGGAGGAGGACGCCGCGTTGACCGTGATGCCCGCCGTCGCCAGGTTCGCGCGCACGTCCCCTGGCAGCAGCACGCCATACGTCAGCTGCGTCACCTGCCCCAGCGCGCCCACGGGGCTCATGTCCGTCTCCCCCGTGACACGGCAGGAGATGAGACACAGCACGAACGACAGCGCCACCGCGAGCAGCGCGTGCGGCACCGGCACGTCGAAGCCCACCCGCGCCAACGCCACCGTCGCGGGCGTCAGCACCAGCATCCCCGCCACCCACCACCGCCCGGGCACCTGGAGCGCTTCAATGGGATGCGGCGCCTGACGCTGCCCGCGCAGCCCCCGCAGCGCCCGGCCCCACACGCGGGCCTGGAGCGCGAACTGCAACAGCGACGCGGTGGTGAGCGCCGCCGCGCCCGGCCACAGCGCCCACGCGAGGAAGTCCCCATCCGGAGCCACCACGCCCGCCGCCATCAACCGGGGCGCGACAACGCCATGGACGAAGAGCGCCCCCAGCCACATGGACGCGGTGACGCGCACGCCCAGCAGCGCGCCGCCGCCCACCGGCATCAACCCCGTCTCCAGCGCGAACCCCAACCGCTCCAGCGACACGCCCCCCAGCGTCCCGGGAAACGCATACGCATAGGGCAAGCGCCCGAAGCCATCGCGCGCGAGCGTCAACACACCCGCGATCAGCCCGCCCACGCCCAGCATGCGCAGCCGCGGCCCCGCCGACTCCCCTCCCGAATGCAGCGCGCGAGCCGTCGCCGCCGCGGCCGTCCCGGACGCGAACGGAAGCTGCTCCCGGTCCACCAGCTGCCGCTTGAACGGCACCGCGAACAGGACGCCCAGCGCGGACAACAGGAACGTCCACGCCAGCAGCGTCATCCCGGGCAGGTGGTGCCCCGTCGTCAACAACCACGCCCCCTGCACCGACACGAGCGCACCGCCCGTCGCGTATCCCGCCGACGACGCCACCGTCTGCGCGCATCCCAGTTCCAGCAGGGACAACGGGCTCCCGGCGACTCGGGGGCTCAAGCGCCGGAGCGCCCCATGCGTCGCCGATGCGAGCAGCGCGGCGGTGACGGCCACGCCGAACGCCACGCCCGTCTTCAGGCCCGCGTAGAGGTTGGTGGCGCAGGTGAGCACGCCCAGCCCCGCGCCCAGGAGCACCGCGCGCAAGGTGAGCTGGGGCAGCCGGTCGCCCTGGTACACGCGCGTGAGCCAGTAGGTGTCCACCTCCGCCTGCGTCGTGCCGGGGATGCGCAGCAGCGTCAGCGAGGCGTCGGTGGGCGTGTCCCCGGCGGGGACGGCTCGGGGG
>NZ_RAWR01000432.1:0-1708 GCF_003986945.1 Corallococcus sp. AB018
CTAGAGCGCCGAACAGGTTAGGTCACGCCGCGAGCTGATAGCGCGCGGCGACCTCGAGGTTTTGGACGACCGCGAGTCGCCTGAGGTCAAAGAGGTTGCGGCGCGTGCCGCGATAACGGGCCTTCGGGCCCTGGCGGTTGGCGAGATGTGCCAGGCAATGCTCGACGCCGACACGCTCGCGGAGTTGTGCGCGGCCCGCGCGCGACTGGAGACGTAAGCGAAGACGCTGCTGGAGCCGCTCGTCGTCACCCATCGTGACGCTGCGCCCCTTCCCGGACGCGGCCTGGGTACAACTCGAGCGCAGCTTGCACGGCCCGCAGGCTTCCGGGTCGAAGTGCACGACGGCGCCGGGCTCGAAGGGCTCCACCTCGCCAGCAGGGCACGTGAGGGTGCCGTCGCGGATGTTCACTTTGAAGTCGCGCTTGCCGAAGAGTCCGGGCATCGCGCTGGCTCCTCGCCACGGCCGGCAGACGACGTCGCCGCCGCTCTCCAGCACGTCTTCGGCCATGGTGCTGTTGAGGTACGCTCTGTCGATGAGGAGGACATCGGGGAAGAGTTCCTGGTGGGCCATGTCTTCCTGCAGTGCGCCCGTAGCCTCCTCTTCGGGGCGGTTGGCTGGCGTCACGGCGCAGGCCACCACGAGGTCGGTGTCGAGGTCGGTGCCGACGTGCTGCTTGTAGCCATTGAAGCGCTTGCTCTTGCTCTTACGCCCGTGACGCATGTCCGGGTCTTCAATGGAGATGCGCCTGTCGGCGGCCACGCCCTGTCGAATCTGCACGCCACCCTCGTGGTGCGGCTCGAGGTCCTGCGCCTTCACCTGCGCGAGCGCTTCGATGTAGCGAGTCAGCGGAGCGGTGACGCACGACTTCGACTGCTTCGCCACCCAGGCCATGAGGCGGTCAAGCTGTCGGCACAGGCGATTGAGTGCGTCGACCTTCGCGTCGGGCGCGCTCCAGTCGAGGTCGAGGCCGGCCTTGATGCTGCTGGCCTTCAGCAACGGCGCATTGGCCTGCTGGCACACCTCCTCGACATCGGTGCCGAGCACGAGCGCCATGCCCTCGGCGACCTTGCGACCTGCGTGGCCGAGCAGGTTGAGGGTGTCCTCAACCCGCCCGGCCCCTTCTAAAGGGCGGCTATCGACTCCCACTCGCAGCGTCTTCGGCGTCTTCTTCGAATCAAACCCCTTCGTCCGCTTCGCCACCTCGACGGTGCGCTCCAGCAGCCGGCGGTCCATCTCGGTCGCGATGAGTCGTTCCCGGAATTGCTGCAGCCCGCCCTGGGAGAAGGCGGGCTCGTCCTCGTCCGCACCGAGTCGGTCCAATACCATTCGCCACCGGCTGTCGGTGCCCGAGAGGCACACGGCTTCGGCGTCCGAGGTCTGCGTGTAGGCCTGCACCAGCAGCGCCATGCACATCATCGCGGGCGACTGCGGCGTTTGCCCCTGGCCCGTCTGTCGGTACATCGCTTCGAGCTCGTCCTGAAAGGCCTCGTCGAACAACTCGTGCCGATGCTCGCGCAGGAAGACGAAGAGCTTCCTGCTCTTCCCCGCGAGCTTCAGCAGGCGCTGCTCCCGTGCGCTCTGCTCCACAGTCGGCTTCCAGCGTTCCATGAGCCACCTCCGAAGGTGGCGACCTATGCACGCGACCCCAGCCCGCGTCGATCCCCTATCGCCTGCCTGCTCCCTCGCCGTAACCTGATCGGCGCTCTA
>NZ_RAWR01000433.1:0-1695 GCF_003986945.1 Corallococcus sp. AB018
CGGTGAGCGTCAAGGTAGTTGTCGCGTGAGAGGGTTCAGCCGATGTGCTTCAGCTCCTGCACTTCCGGTGAGGGGTTGAGGCGCACGGGGCCCGCGGGCGTCCAGTCGCGGGTGTCGCGGCTCCAGCGCTCGGGGTGACGTGCGCGGGCGCGCTGGTACACCTGGTGGCGCTGGGCGAGCAGGGCTGCATCGCGGCCGAAGTGTCTGTCGTCGGGCGTGACGAAGCGGATGGCGGAGTGCCGGTGCTCGGTGTTGTACCAGGCGACGAAACGCGCCACCCATGCATGAGCCTCCCCGACAGACGCGAAGGGGCGCTGAGGGAAGGCGGGGCGGTACTTCAGGGTACGAAAGAGGGCCTCGGAAAAGGCGTTGTCGTCCGAGACGCGGGGCCGGCTGAAGGAAGGCGCCACGCCCAGCCATTGCAGCGTCGCGAGCATCGTGGCGCCCTTCATCGGGCCGCCGTTGTCCGAGTGCAGCACCAGGCCCTGGGGGCAGCCCGCGGCCTGCCAGGTTTCGCGGATGAGGGCCGCGGCATGCGTGGAGGCCTCCTCCTCGTGGACGCGCCAGCCCATGATGCGGCGGCTGAAGACGTCCACCACGAGGTAGAGGTAGAGGAAGGTGCCCTTCACCGGGCCCTTCAGGTAGGTGATGTCCCAGCTCCACACCTGGTTGGGCGCTCGGGCCGTGTGCTCGGCCTTGGGGCGCGGCGTGGGCGGCTTCGCGGGGCCCCGGTGGGCCAACTGGCCCGCTTCGCGCAGCACCCGGTAGAAGCTCGCCTCGCTGGCCACGTACTCGCCCCGGTCCGCGAGCCTGGGCACCAGTTGCTTGGGCGAGACGTCGCGGAACTCCTCGCTGTTGGCCACCGCCAGCATGCGGCGCTTCTCCGCCTCGGACAGGCGGTTGGCGGGCCGGGTGCGCGGACCTGCCCGCCCGTCCTGCGCGGTGCCCGGCTTCCGCCAGCGCTGAATAGTGCGAGGGGCCACCCCGAGCCGCTCGCAGACGGCCTCCAGCCGCACGCCCTGCTGGAGGGCCTCCTGCACGTGGGCGAGCGTCATTTCTCGTGCTTCTCGTCCGCTGCGTCGTCCTCGTCGTCCACGTCCTTCTCGTCCCAGCCCATCGCCTGAAGTTTTTTTTCGAGCACCAGCAGCGCCGCCGTCTCCGCCAGCGCCTTCTCCTTGCGGCGTAGCTCCCGCTCCAGCTCCTTCACCCGCTTTTCCGAGGAGGCCAGCCGACGACGCTGGCTGGCCGTCAGCGCTCCGGAGGAGGCCGTCTGCGCGCCTTGGGCAAGTGCTCCAGCGGCCGCGGCCCGCCACTCCGCCAACTGCTCTTCGTGCAGCCCTTCCCGGCGCAGAAGTGCCCCCAGCGTCTCGCCCTCCAGTCCGTGCGCCTCCGCCAGCACGCGCAGCTTCTCCTCGGGCGTCCACTTCTTCGGCACGGCAGGCTTCTTCTCCTCGGGTGGGGGCGTCATCGCCGCCAACTTATTCGCCTCCCGCAACCACTGCGACAACGTCGGCTGCGAGACGCCCACCTGGCGGGCCAGCGCCGCCGCACTCACCGCCCCCGGGCCCACCATCCGCTTCACCATCTGAGACTTGAATGCATCCGTGTACGGCACTGCGTCCTGTCTGCTCTCGCCCCCAAGGCGTGGTCATCCCGGCCATTCAGCCGAGGCGACAACTTCCCTGACACAGGGGG
>NZ_RAWR01000434.1:0-1623 GCF_003986945.1 Corallococcus sp. AB018
CGACGTCCCCCCGCAGCCCCTCCATCATCCTGGCGCGCAGCATCCCCCGGGACGTCACCGTGGAATGCGTGCGCGGCCTGAGGACGCGGCTCCAGCGGGCCATGAAGGAGGCGGGCAGCCACGTCGTCGCCGTCACCGGGACGAGCCCTGGCGCGGGGACGTCCTTCGTCGCCCTCAACCTGGCGTGGGTGCTGGCGGAGACGGGCAAGCGCGTGCTGCTGGTGGACGCGAACCTGCGCGGCGGCTGGCTGCACCGGTGCTTCCGCGAGGCGCACCTCCCCGGCCTCCACGAGGTGCTGCGGGGCACCGCGACGCTGGAGCAGGCCCTGCTCCAGGAGGCCGCGCCCGGCCTGTCGTTCCTGGGCGCGGGCGCGCTTCCTCCGGACCCGGCGGAGCTGTTGGCCAGCGCGGCGTTCGACACGTTCGTGGCGCGCGTGGCGGCCGAGTACGACGTCGTCCTCTTCGACACGCCCTGCATCCTCGCGGTGACGGACGCGGCGCTCGTGGGCCGGCACGCGGGCGTGCGGCTGGCCGTGGTGCGCGCGGCGGCCCAGTCCCTGCGCGAGGTGGCCACCGCGCTGCACCAACTGGAGCAGAGCGGCGTCCCGGCCCAGGGCGTGGTCCTCAACGGCGTGCCGCGCTCCCGGACGGGCCGCGCGGTGAGCGGCGTCTACCAATACGAATACCCATCCGCGAGCTGAAGCCCCACCGGGAGACCGCACCGTGAGCTGGATTCGCTGCACAGGACTGGGCTTCATCGCGGCCCTCTACATGCTCGCGGGCCGCTGGGGCATGCACCGGCTGGCCGCCGCGGAGGTGGAGACGAACCTGTTCCTGGAGCTGCGGCTCTGGATCGTCATCTGCGGAGGGGTGTTCGCCGCGGTGGGGCTGCTGCACCGCGCCCGGCGCGAGGCCCGTCCCGGCGAGTCGCGCTTCGACCCGCCGCTCATCGCGGCCATGCTGGGCTTCCTGGGCTACATGGCCGCCAGCGCCACCTGGTCGCCCGACTTCGACTTCTCGTTGACCAAGGTCTACGACGTCACGCTCGTCGCGGTGATGTGCGTGGGCTTCGCGCTGGCCTGCTTGCGCCAGCCCGCGCCCCGGACGCTGGACACGTTCTGGGCCATCGTCGTGGTGGCCACGGGGCTGCTCGCCATCGCCGGCATCAAGCAATTGCTGGCGGGCGGCGGTGGCGCGCGGCTCGCGGTGATGAACGGCGGGCCCAACATCTTCGCGCGGCTCATGGGGCTCTTGACCATGGGCGCGCTCTACTTCTGGTACTGGCGGGGCCAGACGTGGCTGTGGATTCCGGTGGCCGCCAGCGGCGTCATGCTGACGCTGCTCACGGGCTCGCGCGGCGGGTCCGTCGCCATCATCGCGGGCATCACCACCTGCCTCGTGGTGGGGCGCGTGCCGGTGCGCCGGCTGCTGCTCCTGACGCTGCTGGCGACGGTGGCCATCACCGTGGTGGCCATGTTCTCCCCGCTGGGAGAGGCGCTCAGCAACTCCTTCCAGGAGCGCTTCCTGCGCCTCACCCTCAACTACGAGGTGGGCGCGGGCGGCGCGGGCAGCAGCGAAGGCAAGGTGTACCTGTCCGGGCGGGAGGTCCTCTACGAGCGGGCC
>NZ_RAWR01000435.1:0-1622 GCF_003986945.1 Corallococcus sp. AB018
ACCCGGATGCCCCGCGCGAGCAGCGACACCACCACCCCGGGCCCCCCTTGCCCATTCCCGTCGATATGTCCGGCCAGGAGGCGCGTTTCCCTGGGAGCCCGGGGCAGGAACGGCCTCCGGGGGACGAGCGCGGCTCGCAACGGGAAGACGGCATGGATGCAGCCGTACAGGGCTTGGGGATGACGACCCTCCAGTCGCGGCAGGACACAGAGAGGGCCGCGCGACCGGCGGCGCCGGACGAGGAGGCCCTGTCCCGGCGCGCGCTGACGGGGGAGCGTGCCGCGTGGGACGCGCTCATCGCGCGGCACCAGCGCCGGGTGGTGGTGTCGCTGCTCGCGCGGGGCATCCGGGTGGACCGGGCCCAGGAGC
Organism: Corallococcus sp. AB018; assembly: GCF_003986945.1. Taxonomy (NCBI): domain Bacteria; kingdom Pseudomonadati; phylum Myxococcota; class Myxococcia; order Myxococcales; family Myxococcaceae; genus Corallococcus; species Corallococcus sp. AB018. The sequence goes on from NZ_RAWR01000435.1 coordinate 370, forward strand.
TGGCGCAGGAGACGTGGGCGCGCCTCATCCAGCAGCAGCAGCGAGGCCTGCTCACGGAGCTGCGGCTGCCGGCGCTCGCGCTCACCCAGGCGGCGTTCCTCGCGTCGGATGACGCCCGGCGCATGCGGCGCGAGTCGGTGGACGGCACGCTGGAGGACCTCCCGGAGCGGCAGCAGCCGGTGGACCCCGCACAGTCCGCGGAGAAGCGCCTGCTGTCGGAGGAGCAGCTCGCCCGGGCCCGGGACGCGCTGGAGCAGGTGTCACCGGGCGCGCGCAACGTCTTCCTCCTGGCCTGTGACGGCCAGGGACTTCCCCATGCAGAAGTCGCCTCCCGCGTCGGGCTGTCCGTCCAGCGCGTGCGACAGATTTTGTGCGAGGTCCGCAAGAAGCTGCGCACCGCGCTCGAAGAGGAACAACCATGATCAGCCCCACGCCCCACCTCACCCGCGACCGCACGGAGCAGTACCTGCTGGGCGCGCTGCCGCCCGAAGCCGAGGCGGAGCTGGAGGCCCACACGCTCACGTGCGAGCCGTGCGCGCGGCTGCTCCAGGAGGAGGCCCTGCTGGAGGAGCAGCTGTACGAAGTCGCCGCCGCCACGCCGCCCGACGCTGTCGTGGTGCGCCCCGCTCGCTGGCACCGTCCGGCCGCCGTCGCCGCGGCGCTGGTCGCGGTGGCGGCCTCCGTGTTCCTGATGCTGCGGTCCGGAGGGGAAACCGTCTCTCCGTCCGAGACGCCCGTGGAGGCACCGGTCTTCGCGGTGCAGGACACGCCGGTTGAGGATGACGAGGCGCCCCGGGACATCGTGGTCGCGTGCCCGGACCTGGCCACGCAGGAGCACTGCCTCAAGTCCGCGAGCGCGCGCGGGTTGCTCGTGTATCACCCCGGTGGACAGGGCGAGGTCCCCCGCTACGACGCGTCCAGCGGGCTGACCCAGGTGGCGCTGAGCTCGCGCCCGGCCGCGCTGTGAGGACTACCGTGATGACGCTCCGAACCCGCCTCCCCGGCCTGCTGCTCGCGCTCTGGACGCCCCTCGCGGCGGCCCAGACTCCGCCCGCCGTCGCGACGACGGCGCTCACGTCCACCGCGACGGCCGCGTCCGAGGCGACGGCGCCGAAGGCGAGCCCGACGTCCTCGGGCGCGAAGACAGCCGCGACAGCCAGGCCCGATACCTCGGCGCCGAAGGCGAGCCCGCCCCCGCCCACCAGTGCTCCAGCGCCCAGGCCCGGCGCGGAGGTGGCTTCCGTCCCGCCCGC
>NZ_RAWR01000436.1:0-1600 GCF_003986945.1 Corallococcus sp. AB018
GGGCGGAGGGGTGACCGCGGGCGGGGTCGCGGGCATTTCCCTGACAGGCTGCGGAATGCTCCTGGCAGAGAGGGGAAGGGGCTGGACCTCCGGGGCATTGGCGTTCGACAGGAGCCACCAGGACCCGCCGATCCCCACCAGTGTCGCCAGGGCCAGCGGGTAGAAGAACTGACGTGGCGCCTCCTGGATGGGAGCGGGTGTTTCCGAGCCGGAGGGCTGGGTTTCAATGCGTGAAGCGCGCGGCTCGCCTGGCGCCGGGGAGCTCCGCTTGCGAGGAGCCCCGGTGGGCGGAGGAGAGCGCCAGGCGCTCATCTCCTCCAGGAAGGACTGCGGCACTGCCAGCTCCCGGCCTTCCTGAGACAACTCCGCCTTGAAGAGGGAGCGCAGCAGGTGGGCAACGGTCATCGCGGAGAAGCGCGGGAAGTTCGAGTAGAGGAACCCCGCCAGCGCATCCCCGAACTCATGACTGGACTCGAAGCGCATGTCCCAGGTCGGTGCGAGCGCTCGCAGCAGGATTTCATTCAAGGCGTCCGGCAGGTCGGGCCTCAAGACCTTGGGGGCCGCGAACTCGCCGCGTCCGATCCGCATCATCACAGCGGGGGGCGGGCCTTCCACTGGCAGCTTCCCGCAGAGCAGCTCATACAGCACGACCCCCGTGGCCCAGACGTCCGTGCGCGCGTCCACGTCCTCTCCTCGTGCCTGCTCCGGGGAGAAGAAGAGGTACTTGCCCTTCACGACTCCCGGCGCGGTCTTGAAGCCCCGGATGAGCTGGGCCTTGGCGATGCCGAAGTCGACGATCTTGACCTGACCCTCGTAGCCCAGCAGCACGTTGTCCGGAGAGATGTCCCGGTGGACGATGCCCAGGGGCCGGCCGTTGTTGTCCGTACGTGAGTGCGCGTAGTGCAGCCCCCGGCACATCTCCATCGCGATGAACACGGCGACGGGAATGGGCAGGGCGCTCATTCCCTGTTTCATGGCCCGCTTGAGCACGCGGTGGAGCGGCTGGCCGTCCACGAACTCCATGGCCAGGAAGTACTCACCCTCCACCCGTCCGAAGTCGAAGACCTGGGCGATGTTGCCGTGCGACAGCGTGGCGGAGATGCGCGCCTCGTTGATGAACATGGAGATGAAGGCCTCATCATCCGCGTACTCCGGAAGGACCTTCTTGATGAGCACGGGCTTGGTGACGCCCGCGTCACCGACCAACTGGGCGCGCCATGTCTCCGCCATGCCGCCCCGGCCCAGCCAGGACACCAGTTCATACCGCCCGAAGGTGTCGCCTGCCTGGAGTGCCATGGATGGGGGGCCTGAGTTCAACTGAGGGGGACGGAGAATGCAGACAGTTTCATGGGGAGTTGTTCTTCAGGATCTCGATGACGCGGTCTCTCTTGGGATAGCCGTCAGGAGTCAGCGTCACGAATGTTTCATAGTGTTGTTCGCTCTTCTTGAACTCCTTGAGCTTGGCGTAGAGCAGTAACCGTCCGGCCAACGACGTGCCGTGAGGGATTGCCGGGGTAGCGGCGCGCGGCGGACGCTGCCGGGCATGGCGAAGCAGGTGGAGAAGCCGGAGTGGGCGCGCGTCGCGGAAGCGTTCGAGGCG
>NZ_RAWR01000437.1:0-1571 GCF_003986945.1 Corallococcus sp. AB018
TGTCCGACAGGAGGTCTGCGCGGAATAGGGGTGAAGGCTGACTGGCTACTGAGCCTCAAGGGAGGCAGGGGCCTCCAGCACGAAGTAGACGCAAAAAAGCCGGCTGCGTGTCAGCAGCCGGCGGATGTTGTGGGCCAGGAGTTTGAGGAGGACTTCGGCGCGGACGGTGCTGGGGTGGCGGGAGCTGAGACGACGGAATCGCATGTCGTGCTGCACGGAGGCGAACACCGGCTCCACGGTGGCGATGCGCTGGTTGTAGCGGGCCGCGGCCCCCCGTTGGGACATGCGCAGGAGCATGGCCTGGCGAAAGCGTTCGTACTCCCAGCGCACGGTGAGTTTGCGGCGCAGGCCCTTTGTGCACCGCGGACGCAAGGAGCAGTCCGCGCATCCGACGCCGAAGTAGGCTTCGCACGCGCCAGAAGTATCGCGCACGGGCCCGTGCATGGTGCGCCTCGCCGGACACACCACGGCTCGCTTCGAGGGTTGAAACTCAAAGGCCTCGCGCGGGAGCATGCCGGGTTTGTTGGCCAGCGGGCCCGTCGGGGAGGACTCCTTGAGAAGCACATCCACCCAGGCACGGTTGAGCGTGGCGAAGCGCAAGTCCTCCTCGCTCCAGTAGCCCGCGTCGCCGGCCACCTGGAGTCGCGCCGGCATGGGCAGTCCGGCCTGGTGCAGCACGCGCCGCGCCTCCAGGAGGGCGTGCTCCAAGTGGCCCTTGTCATTGCCCGTGGCCGACAGCAGCACTCCCACCACCAGTCGCTGCCGCGCCCCACTGGAAACCACCGTCACCCGGTGGCCCGGGTGCACCCCATTGCCGGGAAACTGCATCAGCCCCGCGCTGGGGTTGCTGAGCACCACGGTGGCGGCCCCCCGCTCCTGGCACAACTGGACGGCCTGCTGGTGGCGCTGCACCTGCTCCTGGTGCTTCTTTTGCCCTTGCTGCGTCAGCGCGTCAGCGTCCACCTGGGCCAAGGCCTTGAGGCGCTGAAGCGAGTGGCGGTGCACGCGCACCTGGCTGCCGCTGGCGTGCGCCCGCAGACGCACGCTATCGACGGCCAGCGCCTGCTCCTCGATGAGGCCCTCCTGGCAGGCCCACCGGACGGTTTCTTCCAGCGCCGCCAGGAAGAGGGGCCCCTGGCTGGCGCGGAAGCGGTTGAGCACCGAGCGGCTGACGAAGTGGCCCGCGCTCAACAGCCGCAGCGCCAGGTCCGTCCGCAGCGCATGCGCCAGCTGCGTGCCCTGGTGCACGCCAATGAGGCTGCCGTACACCCAGAGCGCCAGCAACTCGCGCGGCGCGTACCCCTTCTGCCCCAACGCCGAGTACCCCGCCTCCACCCGCCCCAAGTCGAAGCGCTTCACCACCTCGCGCACCTTCCGGGCCAGGTGCTCCCGCGGCACCAGTCGCTCCGCCGCGGCAAGCACCTCGCGCTCCGCTCCCTTGAAGCGCGGCGTCGGGTCCTTGGCGACGCGGCGTCTGCTCCGCTGCTCCGCAGACGAGCAGGAGGCTCCCTCTTCTGACGTCATCTCCCTTCTACAGGACCCATCAGATTGCTTATTCCGCGCAACCCTCC
>NZ_RAWR01000438.1:0-1562 GCF_003986945.1 Corallococcus sp. AB018
GTGGACATGCGCGCCGCAGTATAGACGTGTGTGGGACGGGGAGGGTCCGGTGGGCCTCCTCCTCCCATGCAGGGCGGGCGGGGAGGCTTTCTACGGGAGTGTGAAGAGGCTCTGGTACTGGGCCCACGTGGTCCGGTCTCCCGGCAGCCGGCCCTGCCAGTAGCGCACCATCAGGAAGAGCTCGTACGCGACGAGCAACGCCAGCACCGCCCCCACGGCCTTGCGGACCGCGGGGCGCTCCAGGTGCGCGAGGAAGCCCGCGAGGCCCAGCGCGAAGAACGCGCTGCCCTCGGTGAAGGCGCGGTGGCCGAAGCTCAGGCCATAGGGCCAGTGCCACCAGGCGGCCGTGAGGTAGAGCTGGAAGAGGGAGAAGAGCAGCACCGGCATCAGGTAGTCGCGCAGGTGCTCCCGGTCCCGCACGAAGCCCCCCCCCGCGAAGAGCCACACCGGCGTCCAGAAGAAGAGCCCCTTGCGGAGGCTGAACAGGACGGCGAGGAGCTGGGGTCGGGTGAACTCGAAGCCCTGGCCCCGGTAGGAGTACATCACCCAGCGGCCGGTGGCGTAGTGCCAGTAGAAGAACAGGATGCTCAGCACCGCACCCATCGCGAGCAGCGCCAGCGCGATGCCGCCCTTGTGCTTCCAGAAGAACGCCAGCCGCTCCCGTTGCGTCAGGCCGTCATAGACGCCGTACAGCGGCACCAGGACGAGCGCCAGCCCGTTGGGGGGACGCACCAGCACGATGTAGCCCGCCACCGCGCCCAGCAGCAGCGACGTGCGCACCGTGGGCGACCGGTACCACGCGGGCACCAGGAGGAGCAGCGCGGCGTAGAGGGCGAAGGAGTAGACGTGGCTGAAGATGGCGTCCGCGGTGCCGTAGTGGAACAGGTTGGTGCCGAAGGTGACGACGGTCAGGGTCGCCAGCACCACTCCGGCGGGGAAGAGTGCTTCCAGGGCCCTGCGCAGCAGCGTCAGCCCGATGAGCAGCGCGCACAGTCCGCTGAACGCCGCCGCGAAATGGTAGGGCAGCGAGAAGCCGTCCTGACGGAACCCCAGGAGCGGCGCGCTGAAGTGCGCGCCCAGGAATGCGGGCAGCATCAGCAGGGCCTGACCCGGAGGGAAGCGGTTCAGGTAGCGGCCGGTGGTCTCATCCCGCGTGAGCCCCATGTTGTAGTCCAGGTCCGCGCCCCACTCGGCGGCCTCGGTGCGGAAGGACAGGTCGTGCTGGACGAAGGCGGCCGTGAGGTAGAGGTGGTAGCCGTAACCGTCTGACCGGATGAACGGAAGGTCCGGGTGCATCCGGTAGTAGGTGACCAGCGACAACAGCCCGAGGATCCCCACCACCGGAACAAAGAGCCTCAGCGCACGGTGGACCCACGTCCGCGCGGGCGGGGCGGACGTGGCCAGGGACGGGGTGGCGGAGGTCATGGCGCGAACTCTAAGCCATCCCGACTAATTCCGTTCAGGGGTGTTGGCCCAGATGGGGAGCCTGCCGCGCCTGCGGACGCGGCGCAGCAGGAGAACGGCCTCATCATAGAAGGCGTCACGGTCCGCCGTCAGCATGC
>NZ_RAWR01000439.1:0-1554 GCF_003986945.1 Corallococcus sp. AB018
GGGTGTGGCTCCCATCCTGATCACGCGGCGCGCCGCACCCGAGCGCGCCGTGGCGCGAGAATGAGAGTCATGGCGGCGTCCCAACGGTCCGAGAGCACCAGAGCGCGGAGGTCGAGGATGTGCTGGCCGGACTCCTCCTTCCAGCGGGCACCTGGGCGCTTCATGCGCATGGCGACGAGAGACTTGCAGGTGGCCTCCACGTTGCCGCTACCAATGGGCAGCCCTTGCGCTCGTGCCTCGGCGTAGTGCATCCGCTCCCCGTGGTTCTCCATGTAGGTGAGCGCCTCGTGCACCGGGCGGCGGTCGCCGAGGACGACGTCCCGCTTGCCGCTGGCGTGCAGCGCACTGACGAGAGTCCATACCGCTCCGGGCGTGTTGAGCAGGGACCATTTCCACTTCTCACGCAGGGCGGAGGCATTCTGCTCCCCTGCCACGACGAGGGCCGCGGCCCCGAGCTTCTCCAGCAGGTGCCAGAAGTCCACCAGACGCACCACCTCCTTGGCCGCGGGAGCGTGGGTGGAGAGCGCCTCGTCTAGCAATGCATGCAGTTCGGGAGCGCCATCGGTGAGGGTGGCGACGCACAGGGAGGGCTGTCTGGAAACCAGCGCCTGGACGTCGCGGGCCAGACGCTCCGCCAGTCCCCGGGCATCGCCATGAGGCATCCGGCCATAGCGCACGGCGCCCAGCGCTTCGCCCTGGGCGTCATGGAGGACGAGGCAGGCGGCGTAGGCCATGTGCCAGACAACGTCCACCGGGCGTTGGGGGGCGCCCTTGCGCGGCCGTCCCACGGGCCGCTTCTTCGGCTCCTCCATGGGCACCGCCACCCGGTCCAGGCTGACGCTCACGCTGTGCGTCCCTTCGGGGGCTTCCAGGGCCTCGGCCAGCGCCGCCTCCACTCGGGGCCGCTGGTGGCTGTACAACGCCCCCACCTCATGGCCCATCCGCTCGAACGAGGCGCGGCAGTAGGGCAGCACGCCCATCTGGCGCGCCGTCGCTTGCGCCTCGCGCGAGGTGCCCCGGGCCAGCAGGTACCCCATGGGCACCGCCGCCTCCGGCAGCCAGCCATCGGCCACACACCCGGCGCGCAGGCTGATGGCGTCCACCGTGCGGCCATTCCTGACACCCACCTCTCGGTAGAGGCTGCGTTCTATTTCGACGGCCCCTTGCCTCGTCTTGTACGCCGCCGTGTACCGGCCAACCCGGGCGTGGAGCTGGCCCGCGAGCCGGAGCCGGGGGGCGTCGACGTCGTAGCCTCGAAGCAACCTCCGCTTCTCATCGCGCTGCAATGTCTCGGCTGCCTCGTCGATGGCGCTCAGCGCACCCACTGGGTCCACCTCCCCGAAGCTGCGCCCCGCCTCTGCCTCTCGCCGCAGCTTCGTTTCCATGGCTTTGAGCAACCGCGCGACTTCCTCCGAAACCTCGAGCGTCACCTTCGGCATCTTGCCACCTCCATCGAGGTAACCCACCAGACGCCTTCCATCGTGCCGATGCGCAGGCTCACGGCCGCTCGATGGCCTGTCAGCTCATCCCTCGCTCAGGATCGGATCCAGACCC
>NZ_RAWR01000043.1:0-49835 GCF_003986945.1 Corallococcus sp. AB018
CCCCGGGCCCAATGACGCCTGCTGGTGCGGAAGTGGCTCCAAGTACAAGAAGTGCCACCGCGGCGCGGACACCGTGGAGGCCCGCCGCAAGGGCGCCGACACCCACCGCAAGGGCATCCGCCCCGGCATCGTCGGCCCCCGCCGCGTGGTGCCGCTCACCATCGGCCGGCCGGACTATGCGGACTCCGTGGCCGGCCGTCCCTCGCGCTCGCGCAACGAGCCGGACGTGAAGTCGGCGGACGTCATCGCCCGCATGCGCCGCGCCTGCCAGGCCGCCGCCCAGGTGCTGGCGGAGACCGCGCAGCACGTGCGCGTGGGCATCACCACGGACGAACTGGACGCCATCGCGCACGAGGCCTACCTCAAGCGCGGCGGCTACCCCAGCACGCTGAACTACCACAAGTTCCCCAAGTCGCTCTGCACCTCCGTCAACGAGGTCATCTGCCACGGCATCCCCGACAGCCGCGCGCTGGAGGACGGCGACATCGTCAACCTGGACATCACCATCTACCTGGATGGCGTCCACGGCGACTGCTCGGCCACGTACCTGGTGGGCAACGTGGAGCCCCAGCACCAGCGCCTGGTGCAGATCGCGAAGGAGTGCCTGGACATCGGCATCGCCGCCGTGAAGCCGGGCCGGCCCATCAGCGACATTGGCCGCGCGGTGGAGGCCCACGCCGTGAAGAACGGCACCAGCGTGGTGCGCGCCTACTGCGGCCACGGCATCGGAGAGACGTTCCACACCGCGCTCCAGGTGCCGCACTACTACGAGCCCGAAGCCGACACCGTCATGCAGCCCGGGATGATCTTCACCGTGGAGCCGATGATCAACCAGGGCCACTGGGACCACCGCACGTGGAACGACGACTGGACCGTCGTCACCGCGGACGGCCTGCGCAGCGCCCAGTTCGAGCACACCCTGCTCGTCACCGACACGGGCGCGGAGATCCTCACCGTCCCCTGAGCTTCTCCAACCCCTGAAACACCACGGGCCCCGGACGCGCTTCGCATCCGGGGCCCGCTTCATTTCCAGCCGGAGACTTCGGCCTTAAGCGCGGCGGCGGCGCAGCTTCAGCGCCAGGCCGCAGAGCATCAGCAGGCTGGTGGCGCCCAGCGGACCGGGCACCGTGCTCTGGCAGTTGCAGCCGTCGGACTCGTCCGGGTCCTGGGGGTCCTGCGGATCCGGATCCGGGTCCACAACCGCGTCGTCGGTGACGAACACGGCGGTGCTGCGCGCCGGCACCGTGAAGCCGCCCGTGGCCGCGTCGTACGCGGAGGTGCGCACCACCGGGTCCGTGGAGGCCTGAAGCACCGGGTGCAGCTTGAGCTTCAGGGACTTGTACCCGTCCGCCTTGAACGTCTGTGCGTCGTCCGTGCCGTTGAACAGCACGATGGCGCGCTTGCCCTCGGCGTTCGTGCCGTGGTCCTGCATGGCCATCACGATGAGGCCCGGAATCTGGTCCGGACCGGTGTTCTCGAAGCGCACCAGCTGCTTCACCTCGTCACCGGTGCGCAGGCGGAACAGCCGCGAGCTCTTGCGGATGGTCAGCATCTCCTCGAAGTGGTCGCGTGCCCGGACGATGTCCGCGTTCGCCGGCTTCAGCGCCGCGTCCGCCAGCATGGGCTTGAAGAGCGCCCAGCGGGCCCGGCCGTCGTCGTTGTCCTCCACGATGGGCAGCCCCACGCCCCAGTTGTTCGACTGGTAGGTCCAGTCAAGCCGGTTGAACCAGTCACCGGAGTTGTAGCTGTTGCGGTCCAGCGACTTGGAGCGCAGCAGCTCGTCGCCCGCGTGGAAGAACGGGATGCCCTGGCTCAGCGCCACCAGCGACACACCCAGGTTGTTCATCCGCACGCGCTCGGCCATGGGCAGGTCGCGCCGCGCCTTCAACTGCACCGCGTCGAACAGCGTCTCGTTGTCGTGCGCGGAGACGTAGGTGATGACCTCCTGCGGGTCCAGCGTGTAGCCGACCGGGGTCCCCTCGTTGTACTTCACCTCCGCGCCAGTGACGGACTTGCCGGTGGCGTCCACCAGCGTGTAGTCCTTCAGGTTGCCCGTCAGGCCCACGCGGATCCAATCGCCGTAGAGCAGCAGCCGGTCCTTCTGCGCCGCCTCCGTGCCCTGGTTGGAGCTGTTCGGGTCGGACAGCAGGCCGCTGATGAAGCCCTGGTCCTGGAGCCCGCTGAAGGGGCCACCGCCGCGGGCCGCGTCGCGCAGGCGGTCATTGAACGTGCCGATGCCCGTGCCCGCCATGTTGAGCTGCGTGGCGTTGGTGCCGCGCGCGTTCTTCTGCACCTCGCCGAAGTCCCAGCCCTCGCCGTAGACGTAGATGGCCTTGCCGTCCACGCCGTCCTTCTCCATGGTGAGCGCGTCCAGCGTGGCGCGCAGCTTCACCATGTTGGACTTCATGTGGTGGCCCATCAGGTCGAAGCGGAAGCCGTCCACCTTGTACGCCTTGGACCAGGTCACCACGGAGTCGATGAGCAGCTTCTCCATCATCGCGTTCTCGGACGCGGTGTTCTGGCAGCAGGTGCTCGTCTCCACGTTCCCGTCGTCGCTGAGGCGGTGGTAGTAGCCCGGGACGATGCGGTCCAACACGCTCTTGGCGTTCTGCCCGGAGGAGTTGGTGTGGTTGTAGACCACGTCCATCACCACGCGCAGGCCGTGCTGGTTGAGCGCCTGCACCATCTGCCGGAACTCCACCGTGCGCGTCGTGCCCTGCGCGTTGGTGGAGTAGCTGCCCTCCGGCACCGTGTAGTGGTACGGGTCATAGCCCCAGTTGAAGCCGTCCAGGTCCGCCACGGCCTTCACCGCCGCCTGCTGCTGGTCGGAGTCCGGCGGCAGCGACACCAGGTCGCCCGCGGGGTGCTGCTGCGCCGCGCGGTCCTCGTTGATGGTCGCGATGTCGAACACCGGCAACAGGTGCACGTGCGTCAGGCCCGCCTTCGCCAGCCGGGTCAGGTGCTTCATGCCGTCGGACTCGCGCGTGAACGCCTTGAACGTGCCGCGCTCGTTCTCCGGCACCGTCAGGTCGTTGATGCTGAAGTCGCGCGCGTGCAGCTCGTAGAGGACGATGTCCTCCGGGGCCTCCAGCACGGGCTTCGCCAGCGTGCTCCAGCCCTGCGGCGCGAGCGCGGGGTCCGAAAGGTCCACGATCTGGCTCAGCTCGCTGTTGATGGAGAGGGACACCGAGTAGGGGTCCGTGACGCGGTTGGTGACGACCTTGCCCTCCTTGCGGGCGTAGACCTCCACCTCGTAGAGGAAGTAGCGGTTCTTCCACGTCGCGTCGCCCGTCGCGCTCCAGACGCCCTTGTCGCCGGCCGTCATGGCCACGCGGGTGAAGGTGGACGTGGGGGTGCCGTCCGCGAAGAGCAGCAGGTTCACGCTCTTGGCCGTGGGGGCCCACAGGCGCAGCGTGGGGATGCCGTTCTCGAACGTCGCGCCCAGCGGCCCGTCATACGTGTCCAGGTCGTCCAGCACGCCCGCGAGCTGCGCGCTGGTGGCGTCCAGCATCACGCCCGCCGTGTTCGTCGCGGACAGGGCCACCTGGCCCTTGAGCCACGTGGCCGCGTTGGCCACGTCCGCCTCGGCGAGCTTCAGCACCGTGCGGCCCTGGAGGTTCTTGAAGCGCTCCGCCTGCGCGGGGGTGAGGCCCGCGGCGTCCACCGTCAGCGTCACCGCCGTGCCGCCCTGCACGCCGGTGCTGTTCAGCGTCATGCCGCCCGTGGGCGCCGTGTGCAGCTTGAACACCGTGCCCGCGGGCACCGCGACCTCCGGGCTCCACACCACCGTGTCGCGCGAAATCCAGTGCGCCCGCGCCAGCAGCAGGTCCCCCGCCGGAGCGTCCGCGGCGCGGATGGTCACCTTCTTGGAGGCACCCGAGTCGAAGGTGATGATCATCTCCTGGTTGTCCCTCTCCACCTCGAAGGCCGCGTTGCTGCCCGGGTAGGCGGTGCCCCAGTTTTCGTCGAGCGCGACCTTGCACTCGTAGATGCCCGCCGTCAGCCCGGTCGTGGTGAAGGTGTAGATGCCGTCGCCGTCCGGGTCCTGCATCATCGTGCGCAGGCAATCCGGCGACCAGTCACCGGGACAGCCCAGCTTCGCCTGGAGCGTGCCCGCCACCGTGGCGATGGTGCTGGAGCGGTTGCTCGTCACGTACAGCGTGTTCGCGTCGAAGTAGAACTTCACCGCGCCCGCCGTCGTCTGCGTCAGCACCACGTTCGCGCCGCCGGGGCCGCCGTGCGTCTGCGCCAGCGAACCGTCCAGCGCGACCTTGAAGTGCCAGGTGCCCACCGGCACGTTGAACGAGCCCTGCCACTTGTCGTCCGCCGCGTCGTACGTCAGCGCCGTCTGCGCGCAGGTGGGGTCGTTGTCGGAGGCGCAGCCTGCCTCGCTCTGCAGATCGCCAACGACCGTCACCGACGTGGGCGCCGCCAGCGCCGACAGCGGCACGAGCGCCGCCAGGAGCCCGCCTAACGCGAGCGCTCGCGTCATGCGGGGAACCGCGAATGGAACTCTCAGGGGAAACCTCCAAGGGGGGTGTAAATCCCCGGCACGGTACCAGCCGGTCCTGTCGGGGGTGACCCTTGGGTCGTCTTCAGGGTTTACGTGACCCCCTGGATGATCAGCGTTGGAACCCGCACATCCACCCCAGGACGTCGGATGGAAAAGGCATCCAACCGAGACGCGGTGCGGCAGGAATCGCGCGCTCCGTTGAGTCCGCCCGCGCCATGCGTCACACGGGTGTGCAGAGGAAGACATCCGGAACATGGCGCATTGCGCCATCAGCCGATTGTTCCGACGACCCTTCACCCCTTTCCAGACTGTTGGATACAGTGCCGCGCCTAGATGTCCTCCAGCCTCCCCTGCCCACAACCGAACGCTGCCTCCCACCGGGGTGGGTGGCGCCCGATGTTCCAGGGCCTTGTGGCCCTGTGTCTGGCGGGGTGCGCCACGGCCCCTCCGACGCCGACGCAGCCCGTGCCGGAGGCCGCCGCGACGCAGCCCGCCGCGCCCGCTCCGGAGGCTCCCGAGGCTCGGACGACCCCCGCCCCCGAACCCGTGAAGGAGGCTGCTCCGGCTTCCCCCCAAGCTCCGGCGACGAAGGAGCCCGCACGGCCCTGGGCGGACGAGGTGCTGTACTTCGTGGTGGTGGATCGCTTCGCGGACGGTGATCCCTCCAACAACGAGAAGGGCGACGTGAAGGCGGCGGGCACCTTCCACGGCGGCGACCTGAAGGGGCTCACCGCGAAGCTGGAGGAGCTGTCGTCGCTGGGCGTGACCGCGCTGTGGGTGACGCCGCTCTTGAAGCAGATTCCGGGCTTCGTCACCGGCTCTGGCTTCCCGGACTGGGGCTACCACGGCTACTGGGCGGACGACTTCCAGGCGTTGGATCCGCGCTTCGGCACGGAAGAGGACTTCAAGGCGCTGGTGGACGCGGCGCACGCTCGCGGCATCCGCGTGCTGCTGGACGTCGTCTACAACCACCCGGGCTACAACTCGCGCTACCTGAAGGACCACCCGGACTGGCTGCGCTCGGAAGACAAGGGCACCTGCGGCTCGGATGACCTGACGTCGTGCGTGGCGGGCCTGCCGGACTTCAAGACCGAACGTCCGGAGGTGGCGAAGTACCTGCTGGACGCGCAGATCGACTGGGCGAAGCGCTCCGGCGTGGACGGCTTCCGGTTGGACACCGTGAAGCACGTGTCCCACGACTTCTGGAAGGAACACCGCCGCCGTACGCGCGCGGAGATCTCCCCGGACTTCTTCCTGCTGGGCGAGCTGTGGGGCGGCGACGTGGAGGGGCTGGCGCCGTACTTCACTCCGGATGAGATGGACGCCGGGTTCGACTTCGCCTTCCAGGGCAACGCGCTGGGCTTCGTGCAGGGCCGTGGCCGCGCGGTGGCGTTCGACCGCTACCTCCAGTCTCGCGCGAAGGTGACGCCGGGCCACCACCTGTCGCACTTCCTGTCGTCGCACGACGTGGACGGGGCGCTGCACCAGCTGCAGGGCAACGTGCCCCTCTTCCGCCTGGCCGCCACGCTGCAGCTCACCACGAGCGGCATCCCCGTCATCTACTACGGCGAGGAAGTGGGCCGCGCGGGCGGTGACTGGCCGCAGAACCGCGGCGACATGCCGTGGGGCAAGCAGGCGGTGAAGCCCGGCGCGGGAAAGAAGCGCGACGAGGCATTGCGCGACTATTACAAGCGCCTCATCGCCATCCGCCGCGCGCACCCGGCCCTGTCGCGGGGCACGCACTCGCCGCTCTCCACGGAAGGCGACGTGTATGTCTTCCAGCGGCGCGACGAAGCGTCCGGCGACACGGTGGTGGTGGCGGTGAACCGCGCCAAGACGAAGGGCGCGGTGTCGGTGCCGTGGCCGGAAGCGTGGACGGGCGTCGGCGAGGTGGAGGATCTGCTGAACGGAGGGCGGACGAAGGCTGGCGCCACGCTGGACCTGGCGCTTCCGCCGCTGTCCGCGCGCATCCTCGGACGCGTGCCGTGAGGCACCCGGCGGTGCATGCGCAGAACCTGACCCGGACGTGCTGTTGTCACCGGCGCGAGCGGGGCTCTTGCTGGAGGGCCTGATGGCCGGCGTGTCGTTCAAGGACGTGGCGAAGCGTTACGGAGACGTGTCGGTCATCGAGGGGCTCAACCTCGATATCCGCGACCATGAGTTCATGGTCCTCGTGGGGCCGTCCGGTTGCGGCAAGTCCACGGCGCTCCGGATGATCGCCGGCCTGGAGGAGATTTCCGGAGGCACCATCTCCATCGGTGAGCGCGCGGTGAACACGCTGCCGCCGAAGGACCGGGACGTCTCCATGGTGTTCCAGAACTACGCGCTCTATCCGCACATGTCCGTGCGGCAGAACCTGGAGTTCGGCCTCAAGATCCGCAAGACGCCCAAGCCGGAGATGGACAAGCTGGTGGACGAGGCGGCGGAAATCCTCGGCATCACGCACCTCTTGGACCGCAAGCCCAAGGCGCTGTCCGGCGGCCAGCGTCAGCGCGTGGCCCTGGGGCGCGCCATCGTGCGCAAGCCGGCGGTGTTCCTCTTCGACGAGCCGCTCTCCAACCTGGACGCGAAGCTGCGCGTGCAGATGCGCTCGGAGATCAAGAAGCTCCAGCACCGGCTCCAGGTCACGTCCGTCTACGTCACGCACGATCAGATCGAAGCGATGACCATGGGCCACCGCATCGCGGTGATGAAGGACGGCAAGCTCCAGCAGCTGGGCACCCCGCTGGAGGTCTACGAGAAGCCGGTCAACGTGTTCGTGGCGCAGTTCATCGGCACGCCGCCCATCAACATGCTCACCGCCACGCTGGACGCGGACGGCGCGTCGTTCACCGGTGACGGCTTCAAGCTGCCGGTGCCGCAGAAGCTGCGCGCGGCCACGGCGGGCAAGGGCGGCCGCAAGGTGAAGGTGGGCCTGCGCCCGGACAACGTCCTGCCCGCGGGGAACGTCGCGCGCGGCGAGTCCGCGCCCGCGGAGGCGCGCGTGGAGCTGGTGGAGCCGCTGGGCAACGAGCTCATCGTGCACGCCCGCCTGGGAGACAACCCGCTGGTCTTCCGCCTGCCGCCCCAGGCGACTCCGGAGCCTGGCGCCGCTCTTCCCGTGACGGTGGAGCTGGAGTCCCTGCATCTCTTCGACGCTGAATCCGAGCTGCGGCTTTCCGTTTGATATCCCGGAGGATTTTCTCAATGACGCACCTGCGAACGTTGCTCGCGGCCCTCTGTCTGTGCGCAGTCGGCCTGTTGCCCGTCCCGTCCTTCGCCGCCACGGAGCTGGTGCTCTGGCACGCCTACCGCGCGGAGGAGAAGGCCGCGCTGGAGAAGGTGGTCGCCGAGTACAACAAGGCGAACGAAGGCAAGGTCAAGGTCACCACGCTGGCGGTGCCGTACGACGCCTACGCGGACAAGATCTCCGCCACCGTGCCGCGCGGCAAGGGCCCGGACCTCTTCATCTTCGCGCAGGACCGCCTGGGCGGCTGGATTGAAGCGGGCAACACGGTGGAGCCCATCGACTTCTTCCTGGATGACGCGACGAAGAAGCGCTTCATCCCCACGACGATGGAGGCGATGACCTACCGCGGGACGGCGTACGGCCTGCCGCTGAACTACAAGGTCATCACGCTCATCTACAACAAGAAGCTGGTCCCCACGCCGCCCAAGACGTCCGGCGAGATGGTGACGATGGCCAAGAAGCTCACCGACGCGAAGGCGGGCCGCTTCGGGCTCGCGTACGCGTACAACGACTTCTACTACCACGCGGCGGTGATGAACGGCTTCGGCGGCGGCGTGTTCGACGCGAAGAACGCCCCCACGATGAACTCGCCCGCCAACGTGAAGTCGGTGGAGCAGGTCCTCAAGTGGAAGAACAAGGACGGCATCCTCCCCGCGGAGCCCTCCAGCGCGCTCATCACCTCGCTCTTCAACGAGGGCAAGGCCGCGATGGTGTTCTCCGGCCCGTGGTTCCTGGGCGAGGTCTCCAAGGACGTGGAGTACGGCCTGGCCCGGCTGCCCACGCTGGATGAGAACAAGGGCACGCCGCTGAAGCCCTGGATGACGGTGGAGGGCGTGTACGTGGCCGCCCCGTCGAAGAACAAGGAAGCGGCCTACGACTTCGCGAAGTTCCTCACCGACGCGGGCCCGGGCAAGACGCTGGCCCTGGAGGGCCGCCAGAGCCCCGCGAACCAGGCCGTGTACCAGGACGCGAAGGTGGCGGCGGATCCGCTGCTCAAGGCGATGAAGGACCAGGTGGACGTGGCGGTGCCCATGCCCAACCTGCCGGAGATGTCGATGGTCTGGACCCCGGCCACCAGCGCGATGAACACCGTGTTCAAGAACACCGCCACCCCCAAGGCGGCGTTGGACTCGGCCCAGAAGAGCGTGGCGAAGGACGTCGCCGGCCTGCGCAAGAAGTAAGTGAGGAGCTGAAGTGAGCCAGAACGTCCCCCAGCAGCCCCCTTCCGCGGCCGGTGCCCCCACGCCGGTCTCCACCGCCCCGAGCAGTTCCGTGAAGGACCCTTCGACTCCGGGGCCTTCCGGCCGTGCGGGCGGCTACCGGGGGCGCGTGCTGGTGGGGCTCGCCCTGGCGCTGGGCGTGTCCCTGTTCCTGGCGCACGGCCTGCTCGCGCGCGCCAACCAGGAGCGCGCGGCGGAGCGCGAGCAGCGCACGGCCACCGTGTCCCTGCTGGGGCTGGCGGACCTGGTGCAGCGCGCGGGCGGCACCGGCGACGGCGTGAAGGCCGTGGTGGCGGGCTGGCCGGGCGTGCCGGGAAGCTCCGTGCGCGTCATCGCCTTCAGCGGCATCAAGCTGGAGGCGTCCACCTTCCCGGATGACACCGGGGACAAGGCGGCGCCGCGCCGGCTGTCTCGCGAGGAGAAGCCGCTGTACGACCGCGGCCAGCGTCTGCGCGCCGCGGTGGAGACGAACCGCGAGGAGGGCAGCGCGCGCAAGGCGGAGGTGGAGTCGGAGCTGCTCGACAACGGCGCGAGCCGGCTGCTCTCCGCGCCCGTGGAGGTGGACGGGCAGGTGGTGGGCTCCGTGGAGTCCCTCACCCCGGCGGTGGTGAAGGGTGAAACGCCTTCGTGGACGCCGGTGCTGCTGGCGTTCCTGCTGCCGCTGGCGGCGTGCGCGGCGGCGGTGTTCGCGCTGTCGCGCCAGGGCGTGCGCGTGGCGGTGGCGGCGGCGCTGTTCCTGGCGGGCCTGGGTGGCTACACCGTCTATTCGCTGCGCGCGCTGGACGCGGAGCTGCGGCAGACGGAGGACGCGGTCAGCGCGGAGCTGCGCACGCGCGGCGAGAAGGCCCAGGCGCTCATCACCGCGAACACTCTCAACGCGGAGCCCGCGCTGAAGCCCGGCGCGTGGGACGCGGACGCCATGCGCCGCCCGTTGGGCAAGCTGACGGAGTCTGGAGCGCCGGATGAGGCCAAGCTCTCGGCGGCGGGCGCGCAGGTGCGCGGCAACGCGAGCAAGGCGCTGGGCGCGCTGGGCGTGGTGGGGCTGGCGGTGCTGCTGTTCATTGGCCTGGGCGCGCTGCACCGCGCGGTGGCCACGGCGGTGGAGCACCGGCAGGCCTACGCATACATCCTGCCCGCCATGGTGGGCATGGTGGTGCTGGTGTTCTTCCCCTTCGCCTACGGCATCACGCTGTCGTTCACGGACGCCAACCTCTACAACAGCAGCCAGCCGCTGTCTGAGTTGTGGGTGGGCTTCCGCAACTACGTGGACATCCTGGGCGACTTCAGCTTCGCGAAGACGGCGGCGGACGGCTCGCTGGTCTTCAACTACCTGAACTTCTACTACACGCTCCTGTTCACCATCGTGTGGACGGTGACGAACGTGACCATCGGCGTGACGGTGGGCCTGCTGCTCGCGCTGGCGCTCAACGTGCCGAATCTGAGGATGCGGCCGGTGTACCGCGTGCTGCTCATCCTGCCGTGGGCCATGCCCAACTACATCACCGCGCTCATCTGGAAGGGCATGTTCCACCAGCAGTTCGGCGTGGTGAACCACGTCATCCGGATGTTCGGTGGGGACGGCCTGGCGTGGTTCGACTCGCCGCTCACGTCGTTCTTCACGGCGCTGGCCACCAACGGATGGTTGTCCTTCCCGTTCATGATGGTGGTGTCGCTGGGCGCGCTCCAGTCCATCCCGGGTGAGCTCTACGAAGCGGCGCGCGTGGACGGCGCCAACCGGTGGCAGCAGTTCACCGCCATCACGCTGCCCGCGCTGAAGCCCGCGCTGGTGCCCGCGGTCATCCTGTCGGTGGTGTGGACCTTCAACATGTTCAACATCATCTTCCTGGTGACGGGCGGTGACCCGGGCGGCTCCACCGAAATCCTGGTCACCCAGGCGTACAAGTTCGCCTTCGAGCGCTACCGCCACGGCTACGCGGCGGCGTACTCCACCGTCATCTTCGGCATCCTGCTGCTCTACAGCATGGTGCAGAACCGCATGAGCCGCGCCACGGAGGCCGCGTAACCCATGGCGCTCTTCTCTGAACGTCGCGAAGGCATCTCCCACCTGCCGCTGCACGTGGTGCTGGTGACCTTCACCCTCTTCACCATCTACCCCATCCTCTGGGTGGTGAGCCTGGCCTTCTCCGGCAAGCAGAGCCTGGCCATCGCCACGCTGCCGGAGAACCCCACCTTCTGGGACCGGCTGCGCGCGGTGACGCCGTGGCCGGAGACCTTCAGCGTCTCCAACTTCGCGTCGGTGATGGCGGATCAGCCGTTCGCCAGGTGGATGCTCAACAGCGCCATCGTGGCCATTGGCACCACGGTGCTGGGCGTCTTCATGGCGTGCACGGCGGCGTATGCCTTCAGCCGCTTCAAGTTCCCCGGCCAGCGGGCGGGCATGATGGCGTTCCTCGTGTCCCAGATGTTCCCGGGCACGCTGATGCTCATTCCGCTCTACATCATCCTGGTGCAGTGGCTGGGCCTGGGCAGCAGCCGGCTGGGCCTCATCATCGTGTACGCCACCACGTCCATCCCGTTCAGCGTGTGGATGCTCAAGGGCTACTTCGACACCATCCCCAAGGACCTGGAGGAGGCGGCGCTGATGGACGGTGCGTCTCCGGGGCGCATCTTCTGGAGCATCATCCTGCCGCTGGCGAAGCCCGCGGTGGCGGTGACGGCGCTGTTCAGCTTCATGACGGCGTGGAACGAGTTCATCCTCGCGGCGACGTTCATGGACCAGGAAGCCATGTACACGGCGCCGGTGGGCCTGCGCTTCTTCGTGGGCGGCTTCAGCCAGCAGTGGGGCTACTTCGCGGCCGGCTCCATCATCGTGTCCGTGCCCGTCGTCTTCCTCTTCCTCTTCCTGCAGAAGTACCTCGTCTCCGGGCTCACCGCCGGTGGCGTGAAGGGTTAGTCCCGCGGTCTTTCTTCGCAGTCCTTTCGTCTGTCGTTGCAAGGAGCAAGCACCCCCATGATCAACCCCCGCATCGCAGTCCTCACCCTGGCCGCTTCCCTGTCCGCGGCGCCGGCCCTGGCCGACAAGGTGCAGTTCAAGGATCCCACCGGCGACGACAAGGGCCCGGGCAAGTACACCTACCCGACGGACCCCGTGTACAAGCCGGGCTCGTTCGACCTGACCGGCTTCAAGCTGGACCAGGGCGGCAACAAGACGGACGTGGAGATCCAGCTGAAGGCGTCGCTGGAGAACCCCTGGAAGATGGCGGACGGCTTCTCCGTGCAGGAGGTCTTCATCTTCATCGACACGGACCACAAGGTCGGCAGCGGCTTCACGGACAGCCCCCCGGGCCTGAACGTCTCCTTCGCGCCGGAAGACGCGTGGGACAAGGTCATCATCATCTCGCCGCAGGGCTCGTCGCGCGTGCGCGCGGAGGCCAACAACAAGGCCGGCGCGATGAAGGGCGCCGTCGTGGTGCCCACCAAGGTGCGCGCCTCCGGCAACAAGATCACCGCCACGGTCATGAACTCCGACCTGGGCGCCGGTAACCCCTCCACGTGGGGCTACCAGGTCGTGATGCAGTCCAACGAGGGCTTCCCCGCGGACAACGACCTGCTCACCCGCCGCGTCAACGAGTACGAGGGCCAGCACCGCTTCGGCGGCGGCTCCGACTTCAACTGCGATCCGCACGTGATTGACGTGCTCGCGGGCCAGGGCAAGGGCGACAGCTCTGAAATCAAGGCGCAGTACGAAATGCTCGCGTACGAGTGCGCGGGTGACGGTTCCGCGACGAAGAAGGCCACGCTGAAGATGGTCTCCGGCGAGAAGCGCCCGGCGGCGCAGGGTGTCGCGGCGGCGGCTCCGGCCCCGGCTCCCGAGGCGGCGCCCGCGGCTCCGGCCCCGGCTCCGGCGCCCACGCCGGCCGCTCCGGCTGGAACGACGGTCGCTCCGGCGCCGACGACGGCCACGCCGACGAAGTAGCCGGCGGCGGACTGTTCAAAACAGTCCGTTTCAAGGTTTGATGCAACACGGGGAGGGCTGCCGCGGAGGTCCCGCGGCGGCCCGGGAGAGGGGATGACCCCCCTCTGGTTCAAAAGCTTTCGAGAAGGGTTTTCCGGACATCATGAAGAATCGCAAGAACGTGGTGCGGGGAGCGTGTGCGCTCACCGTGGCGGCCGGCCTCATTCCTGGGGCGGCCATGGCGCAGGACAGCGGCCCCAAGCTCACCATTGGTGGCACGACCTATACGAAGTACCTCTGGGGCACGCAGCGCGACCAGGGCGCGCTGTACAACTTCACCACGGTGCCCGGTGAAGGCTACGGCGACAACGGCATCGGCACGGAGCTGGAGCTCCTGCTGAACGCGAAGATCTCTCCGCAGGTGGAGGTCAACGGCCGCATCCACAGCCGCTTCAACCAGAACTTCTGGACGAACTTCGGCGGCTTCGGTGGCCGGAACCCGCCGACGCCGGACTGCACCGCGGGCGACTGCGGCGAGTTCGACCCGCGCTCCAACCAGTACATCAAGCTGCGTGGCATGTCCGTGACGCTGCGTCCGGGCTACCTCATCGACTCGGCGCTCATCGGCGCGACGGACCTGGGCCAGTTCGACCCGTTCGTCATCGGCCGCGTCCGTTACATCGACCGCGACAACGCGGCGGCCATCCTGCTGCAGGGCTCCAACTTCGACCGGAAGCTCACGTGGGACGCGGCGCGCATCTCGCTGCCCCGCCTCTGGGCCGGCCCGAACTTCAGCACGGGCGCCTTCCACGCGCGTGACGCGGCGTACGGCTTCCAGGCGAAGGTCACCCCGAACGAGCTCTTCGACGTGGGCGGCATCTTCCAGTACGCGAACGACCAGGAGATCAACCCGGAGGACACCAACCTGGACGACGGCCGTGACCTGACGCCGCGCTACCGCAACGGCGTGGGCGGTCTGAAGGCGGCCCTGCACATGGGCTCGTGGCTGGACGTGCGCGGCGCCGCGTACACGTCGTACTCCAACGCGGACCCGGTGCTGTCGCCGAAGAGCTTCGGCGTGGGCGGCTACAGCCCGGTGCTGGCCGGCCATCACACCGACCAGACGTACATGCTGAATGCGTCCCTCAACGACCCGCTGGACGTGGGCCTGTCGCTGAACCTGCAGCTGTTCAGCATTGGCGCGGAGTACATGGCGGTCATGGCCAGCCGCCGCGAGGCGGACGTGCTCCTCACGGAGGGCCACGACGGCAGCTTCGCGTTCCCCGGCCCGTCCAACGCGTCCTACGGCATCTACAAGGGCAACCCCACCCGCATCGGCTACGGCGGCTGGACGAGCGAGGCCCAGCAGGTCGCCACGCTCAACGTGGACAACGACTTCACGGACTTCGACGAGCCCATGGCGGAGACGGCCATCGGTTGGAAGGGCGTGACGGCGAACCCGGTCTATGCGAACGGCGCGCTGGAGGTGGGTGGCGAGTACTCGTTCATCACCTACAACACCAACTGGCAGGCGTACGGCAACGCGGACCGGGCGCTGGGCGACAGCCAGTTCCCCGGCACGGAGCTGGACTCTGGCGTGGGCCACAACTTCCGCACGGCCTACCAGCCCTTCCAGGACAAGAAGACGCACCTGGTCGCGCTGCGCGCCAAGTACGTGGTCGACGTGCTGAAGGGCATCGATGTGTTCGGCAAGTTCAAGTACATCCACGAGACGGACAAGCGCCTGAACGACCCGCGCTTCCTGCCGTACGCGTCCGGCTCGTGCGTGGGCGGCGGCGTGGCGTGCGACAACTCGCTCCGCCAAGAGTACAGCCCGGGCAACAGCACCGCCGACCTCTACCGCAACCCGGACGTCATCACGAACAGCCAGGGTGACACGGGCTACGAGTTCAAGCCGTTCGACAACATCGCGGACGACGACCGCCTGCTGGACTACACGACGTTCACGGCCGGCGCGGGCTACCAGTTCACGGACGACCTGTACGTGTCCGCCAGCTACTCCAAGTTCTTCGCGGATCTGCTGGACGGCAACACGGCGTTCCAGGCGTACAACAACCACGAGATGGCGTCCGGCAAGCACAACAAGAACCAGGTGCTGGTGAAGGCGCGCTACATCCTGTCTGGCGTGGAGTTCGGCCTGGAGGGCCAGTACGCGTTCGGCTCGTTCCGCCCGGACTTTGGCGACGGCTTCGTGGTGCAGTACGCGGACGACACCATCGCGGCCGACCACAACGTGGCGGTGGGTTCGCGCGGTTTCGTCAACCGCAACAAGGGCTGGAACAGCCTGGAAGAGCGCAACTTCGAGCAGATGCGCGTCAAGGCGTTCATGAAGGCGCAGTTCTAGTCACCGCGCGCTCCGCTTCGGGCGGGGCACGAGGTTGACGAGAGAGCGAGCCCGGGGCGCCTGTGAAGGCACTCCGGGCTCCTTGCGTTTGGGGCACCGCGCGGTACACCTGACGGGCGTTTCCTCCGTTTGAGGTGCTCTTCCATGTTCGTGTGCTCTCGCGTGTCCGCGCTCCTGCTCGCCTCCTCCCTGGCCGCGTGTTCCGGCGGCAAGACGCGCGAGGACGCGCTGCTGTTCCGGCTGACGGATCCAGTGGGGGATGACCACGGCGACGGCGAGCTGCTGTATCCGCGCCGGACGGACCTGGGGCGCGGCGATTTGGACGTGGTGTCGGTGGCGGCGTTCGCGGACGACGAGGCGACCCGGTTCGAGGTGACGTTCGCGCACCCCATCGCGAAGCCCTCGCGCGCGCAGGCGGTGGACCTGGAGGGCGCGACGGTCGCGGAGCGGGCCCGGCACGGCTTCTACACGTTCAACGTGGACCTGTACGTGGACCAGGACCGGGTGCCCGGCTCCGGGCGCACGGACACGCTGCCGGGGCGTGGGCTCACGCTGGCGGAGGACTCAGGGTGGGAGAAGGCGGTGGTGCTGACGCCGCGTCCCTATGAGGCGCGTGAGGCACTGCGCAAGACCTGGCGGCAGGCGGCGCTGGATGCGTACGAGAAGAAGTCCGGAGGGATTGGCGGCAAGGTGGAGGCGGAGCTGAACGCGGCCACGGAGCAGGAACTGGAGGCGCGGGTGTTCTTCCCCACCCTCATCCAGGTGAGCGGGCGCACGGTGGTGTTCCGGGTGCCGGACCGCTTCCTGGGCGGACATGCGAGCGCGGACTGGGGCTACGGCGTGGCGGTGACGGGCGCGACCATCGAGCGGCGCGTGGCGCTGGGCGGGATGTTTGGTGGGGACACGAACGCGAACCCGCGGCTGATGGCGATGGGCATCGTGCCCGGGGAGCCGCCGTCGGGTGACCGCTTCGGTGGTGGGCGCAAGGGAGACCCCTCGCAGTCTCCGGTGGTGGACCTGCTGGTGGCGCAGGGGACGACGCAGGAGGAGGTGCTGGGAGCTTCGAGGCCGGCGTGGAGCGCGGTGGTGCCGTCGGGGAAGGCCGTGGCTCCGGCGACGGCGGGCATGGTGGAGGACGCCGGTGTGACGGTGGACGCGCCGGATGCGGGAGCCATGGCCGAGGACGCCGGGGTCGTGGGTCCTTCGTCGCCCGCCCCGTGACGGCCGGTTCTCGCGCTGTGCGCGGGAGGTCCTGGTTGCGGTGAGTCCGCGCGGCCGAGGATGGGTGCTTTGGAGGCATCCATGTCTTCGTGCCGGAGCTGGGCGGTCGTGGTGCTGCTGGTGCTGCTGGGCACGGGGTGTTCAGCGACGCGTGGCGTCCGGCTGAAGACGGGGCAGGGTGCCCCGGTCGTCCATGTGCCTCGGGCGGATGTCGAGCCCGTGGAGTTGGACGGGGATGTGTTCACGGAGGCGGTGCGGACGCTGGCGGAGGATGCGCCGGTGTCCCCGCGTCATCGTGAGGATGCGTATCGGCTGTTCGCGGGGACGTTCTCCTCGAAGTCCTATGCGCATGTGCGCGGGCGATTGGGGCTGGTCTCCGTGGAGGAGACTCCTCGTGCCCGGCTGCTGGTGGAGGATGACGGCCGGGAGCTGGCGAGCGCTTATGGGCGGTGGTGCCAGCGCAAGCAGACACCGGGGGACTGTCTTCAGTTGCTGGAAGGCAGCCGCACGCTGGATGAGGATGGGCGGCGTTCGCTGGCGTTCGCCATCGCGTTGGACTCGGTGTGGGAGGAGACGTCGGAAGCGCTGGTGGGGATGACGGACCCGCGGGCGGTGCTCACGACCATTGTCGCGACCGGAACGGTCTACCTGGCGCTTTGGTTGATGCCCGAGCCCGTGTCGAAGGGCATCGCGGCGACGATGACGGTAGTGCTCATCGCCTACCTGGGCATCGACACGGTGTGGAACCTCATCCAGGGATGGCTCGAGTTGTCCGAGCAGGCGCGTGTCGCTCGGACGTTCGATGAGCTTCGCGACGCGGGGGAGGAGTACGGGGAGGTGATGGGGAAGAACGCAGCGCGGGCGTTCGTGATGCTGGCGCTGGCGGCGGTGGGCAGCACGGCGGAGACGTTCGCGGCGAAGGTCGCCACGCTCCCGGGCTCAGGGCAGGCCTCGCTGGTGGCCGCGGAGATGGGTGGCTTCCGGCTGGGTGCGGCGGCGCAGGTGGAGTCCGCTGCCGTGTCCTCCGAGGGCGTTGTCACCCTGGTGCTGGCGCCGAACGCGGTGGCCATGTCTGCTCGGGATGAGAAGAGTCCCGTCGCGAGTGGCGCGGATGCGGGCGGACATGAGCACCACATCGCTTCCAACAAGTGGTGGAGTGCCACGAACCGGGGTGGCCCGTGGTCTCCCCAGTTCCAGAAGATCTTCGACAAGGCCGGGATGTCGCTTGATGATCCCGCGAACAAGGTTCGCGTCCCGGGACACAGAGGCCCGCATCCAGAGGCATACCACCAGTGGGTATTGAGGTCCCTTTCCCGAGCAACGAACCAGTGCCGCAGCATGGCGCAATGCAGGGCTCTGCTGACCGATGAGTTGAGACGTCTTGCCAGTCAAATCACCAGAAAAGAAAGCATCATGAATCGGTGGGTGACTGGCCTTGAGTGATGCGGGAAGCCCGTGAGGACCATGGAATACTTCGACCTTTATGCGGATGTCGCGGAAGGATTCTGGTGCCTGGGGCATCCGCTCGACCTCCAAGGGCGCGAGCTCGACGATCCCTGGCAGTTCACGGGTGGAGAACCCGCGCACTTCAAGGACCCGATTCGGCTTCCGTTGGACCTGGAGGGGGAATCCCGTGACTACTCACATGCGGCGTTCGGTACTCCGGTCATCAACGCGAAGCTCGCGGCTCTTTTTCAGGAGTTGGCTCCGAACGACGTGGAATTGATCCCCGTCAAGGTCGACTCCCACGCAGGGCCGTACTTCATCCTCAATGCCCTCCGCACCATTCCGTGCGTCGATACCGAGGCTGCCGAAGAGGCCTACTTCTGGACCGAAGAGGATGGGATTCCGGAGAAGGTCGGCACCCTCAGGTCCATCTACGGCATGCGCATTGACCCGTCGAAGGTGGGCGATGCGAAGGTATTCCGCCCCTCGGAATGGGATGTCTCCCTTATCGTCTCCGAGGACATCAAGGACGCGATGGAGCGCGCGGGCATCACGGGCGCGAAGTTCGAAGCAGTCACAGGGCCGACGACCTTCGACCCTGTTCGGCGCGCGGAGACGAAGAGGCGCGGCGAATTGTGGGATCAGGCTCGCTACGCTCGCGCATCCGTGTGGCGCGGGCTCGGCACCATGTCGGACGACTTCTACATTCCTCCGGTCGTTGGCGGCCCATGGCCCGGCGAACGGCAGTGGTGGACGGCCATGCGACGCCCTGACGGCGGCATTCTCATCGTCACAGACGGCTTGTCCGATCCGTTCAACGACATCCTGGACCGGCCCACGGCTGGCTTTGGACTGGAGCTCGCCATCGAGACGCCGGAGCCGCTCGGGGAGGTGTGGAAGAGCTGGCCTGCGCATCTCCTCGAACGTGTCGCCTACGAGGTCGCTGAGTTCGAGAAGCTCCGTGTCTCCCTGGCCAACGGCACGCTGTCCATGGAGGTCGACGGCGTGGGCATGCCCGAAACCCTCCTCACTCCCGAGGGTCGTGTGGCCGTGCTCATCGGCATGGAGACGGATTCGCTGCCCTCTCGCTTCACGCTTCCCGGGGGCGAGGTCCGGCTCCTCACCGTGAAGGTGCTGATGCCCGCGGAGCTGAAATGGCTGCTCCGCCAGGGCAAGGGCGCGGCGGCGGAGCTCATCCGCCGCTTCAAGGCCGCGGGAGAAACCCATTTCTCCCGCTCGTGGCGTCAGCCTGTCGTCAGCTAGCGCAGCCGCCAGATGCCCGTGGAGCGCGCCGGGATGCTGGCCTTCCATGCTCCCGTGCCTCCCGAGAGCTGCGTCACTCCGGGGTCCACGAACAGTGGCTCCGCTGTCGTGGCCTCCACGTCGAACGGTCCCACCGACTCCTGCGAGGTGGAGAAGTTGTGGACCACCAGCACCTGCTCGTCGTCCAGCGTCCTCACGAACGCGAGCGTGCGCGACAGCCCCGTCGTCGCCGTGAACAGCCGCAGGCCTCCGTTGCGCAGCGCCTCCGAACCCTGGCGCGCGTGGATGAGCGAGCGATAGCGCGACAACAGCGACCCCGGGTTGCTCCGCTGCGCCTCCACGTTCGCCGTCTCCCTTCCGCTGGAGAACGCGTACCAGGGCGAGCCCGTCGTGAAGCCCGCGCCCGCCGCGCCGCTCCAGGGCATCGGCGTGCGCTTGGACTCGTCGTTGTTGGCGTTGCCGTTCCCCAGGCCCACCTCTTCGCCGTAGTAGAGGAACGGCGCTCCCGGCAGCGTCAGCAGCACCGCCGCCGCCAGCCCCAGCTTCGCCCCGTCGTTGGCGAACTGAGTCGCCAGCCGCACCTGGTCGTGGTTGGTGAGGAAGGGCGCGTCCGCCACGCCGGCCGGATAGTTGTTCTTCATCTCCAACAGCTTCGCCGCCACGCCTCCGCCGTTGCCCGCGTTGATGCCTTCAAGCACCCTCGCGGACATGGGGAAGTTGAAGTTGAGCGGCAGCTCGTCCCCGCCCGGCACTGTCGCCGTGGAGCCGTAGTACTTCCCCACCGACGGCGTCTCGCTCCAGGCCTCGCCCACCAGCACCGCATCCGGCTTCACCGAACGCACGTGCGCGGAGAACTCCTTCCAGAACGCGTGCGTCTCCGGCGTGTCCGCCTGCCCCGCGCCGCCGCCCGTCTCGATGAGGTAGCGCGCGGCATCCAGCCGGAAGCCGTCCACGCCGCGCTGGAGCCACAGCGTCGCCAGGCGCTTCACCTCTTCGCGCACCGCGGGCGTCTGCAGGTTCAGGTCCGGCATGCCGCCCCAGAAGGCGCCGTAGTACCAACCGCTGTCCTGCCGGTGCCACGTGCTGGTCTGCGAGTAGATGTCCCAGGGCTGCTTCCAGCCCGGGTCGCTCGCTCGCCACTGATACCAATCGCGCTTCGCCGACTGTGCCGAGGACGACGAGTCCACGAACCACGGATGCGTCGAACCGGTGTGGTTGATGACGAAGTCGAGGATGACGCGCATGCCCCGGCGGTGCGCCTCGTCACACAGCCGCTGCAGGTCCTCCAGCGAGCCGTACGCCGTCTGGATGCGCTCGTAATCCGTCACGTCGTAGCCGTGGTAGCTGGGCGATGCGAACACCGGCATCAACCACAGCGCGTCCACGCCCAGGTCGTCCGTCGTCGCCGGGTTGCCGTCGTTCAGGTAGTCCAGCCGCGAGATGAGTCCCGGCAGGTCTCCCACTCCGTCTCCGTTGGAGTCCTGGAAGCTGCGGACGAACACCTCGTAGAACACCGCGCCCCGGTACCACGCGTCTCCCGCGGGCGCGGCGAGCGTGATGCTTCCAGGCGCGGAGGGAGTCGGCCCGGGCGTAGGCGAGGAACCGGCGCAGGCCGACAGCAGGGCCGCGCTGCAGAGGGAGAGTCCGCGGAGGGGTCGCATGGCTTCTTCCTCTAACAGCGAACGTTCCACGCGGGCCAGCGCACCGCCTGGATGAAGCGCGCTCACCCGGACGGTAGGCTTGTGGCCAACATGTCTCACCCTGCTCGCCGCCTTCATTCCCTGCATATCCGGCAGGGGCACCCGGACTTCCTCGACCTTCCTTGGGAGCTGCCGCTGGAGGCGTGGACGGAGCGTTCACCACGCGTGGTGGAGGTGCCGCGCGGTCTGTCCCGGCACGTGGTGGTGTTCGTCAGCTACGGCGCCACCATCTACGCCTTCAAGGAGACGCCCGCGCGCGTGGCGCAGCGCGAGTACGACCTGCTGCGCGGCCTGGAGGAGCGCCGGTTGCCATCGGTGTGCCCCGTGGGGCTGGCGGTCCAGACGGAGGAGGGGCTGGAGGTCTCGCCCGGGGACAGGCCTGGACTGCTGATCACCCAGTACCTCGCGTCGTCGCTGCCGTACCGCGCGCTGTTCATGCAACAGGGATTGGAGCGCTACCGGTCGCGGCTCCTGGACGCGATGGCGGGCCTGCTGGTGCGGCTGCACCTGGGCGGGTTCTTCTGGGGCGACTGCTCGCTGTCCAACGTGCTCTTCCGCCGCGACGCGGGCGAGCTGCAGGCATACGCGGTGGACGCGGAGACGTCCGAATTGCACGAGCAGCTCTCCGCCGGCCAGCGGGAGATGGACCTCCAGATCATGGAGGAGAACATCGCTGGCGGCCTGGCGGACCTGGCCGCTCGCGTGGAGCTGGCGGAGGAGTTGCCCCAGGAGCTGGAGGCGTGGCAGGAGACGGCCGCGAGCATCCGCCAGCGCTACGAGCGGCTGTGGGCCGAAATCAACCGCGAGCTCATTCTCCAACCGCACGAGAGCTACCGCATCCACGAGCGGATCCGCACGCTCAACGACCTGGGCTTCTCCGTGGGCGAGGTGGAGCTGCTGGCGAGCGGGCAGGGCAGCCAGCTGCGCATGCGCACCATCGTCACGGACCGCGAGTACCACCGGCACCAGCTGCACTCGCTCACCGGCATCGTCGCCGAGGAGCGCCAGGCGAGCCTGCTGCTCAACGAGATGCAGGAGATGAAGGCCACGCTCACTCGCAAGATGGACCGCAGCGTGCCCCTGAGCGTGGCCGCGTTCCGCTGGCTGGACGAGCGCTACCACCCCACGCTGTCACGCCTCCAGAAGGACCTGGGCCGCGCGGCCGACACCGCGGAGCTCTACTGCCAGGTGCTGGAGCACAAGTGGTTCCTGTCCGAGCGCGCGAAGCGCGACGTGGGCCTGGACGCCGCCGTGCAGGACTACGTGACGCTTACCCTCAAGCAGCCCGGCATCGCGCCGCTCCTGGAGGACGCGTCACGGGACTCCGAGGACCTGTAACCCCTCGGGTCACAGGACGGACTGGGGCTGTGACTCCCAATGCCACACATTCGGTGTGGGGACCGGGCTCCTGCACGGAGAATCATTGGCATAGCGGGTGAATACGGGCGCTGGCCGTCTTTCTGGGATTTCCCCCGGAACCTGTCAGGAGCCCCCCCATGCGTCTGTTCCGCCGTCTTGCCCACTCCGGTCTTGCCACCTTGTTCGCCCTGGCCCTTCCGCTCGCGCAGGCCCAGGCGGAGGACTGTGTCCAGTTCTCCGGGATGAAGCACTGTGCCGTGGGCGCCGCGAAGCTGGTGGTGGACGGCAAGGAGCTGCTCGTCCAGTCCGCTGACACGTCTGGCAAGGACGGCGTGGCCGTGGACACCGCGCAGGCCAAGGGCTGGAGCGCGGGGCTGGCCCACGAGCCCTCCGGCGAGGCCCGGGAGACGACCGTCAAGACGGTCATCTCGGACGGCAAGGTGGTCGCCGCCTCCGTCGTCACGGACACGTCTGAAGGGCAGGAGTTCGCGGCGAGCTTCGTGGACGCGAACGGCAAGCCGACCACCTACTCGGCGATGGTGTTCCGCGAGGGCCAGCTCGTGGCCTCCGTGAGCGGAATTTCCAGCGGCTCCGTGGGGGCCAGGTCCATCGCGGGATTCGGCAAGAAGACCTGCACCACCCTGACCTACAAGGCGTGCATGAAGCTGTGTGTGGGCGGACCCATCGACTGCGCCTACTGCAGGGTCCCGTGCATCGGCAGCGTGCACCAGGAGGAATGGGTGCTCAGCAACGGCAAGTATCCCTACCTCGACTTCTCGTTCCAGTCGCCCTTTGGCGCCTTCTCCGTGGGTGACACCGCCAAGGCGGCTCCGCGGATCGTCGTGGGGGATCAGCTGGTGCTGATCTCCGACGCGCCGAGTGAGGGCGCCCAGGGCATCGACCAGGTGCTCGTGCAGAGCACGGCGAAGACGGTGTCGCTCTCCAACGAGACCGTGTCCCGGTAACCCGCTGTCCCGGATGTCCTCCCGCCATGCGTCCGGCGGGAGGGCGTCAGCGGCAGACGCGGATGGGCGGCTCGATGAGGAACGGCTCGGTGGCGTTCGGGTCGTCCGGGTCGAACGCGGGCGACATGGGCCCCGCTCCGGTGGGCTTCCACTTGCGCGGCACGCGCTCCAGGCCCACGGGGTAGATGGTCAGCGCCCCGTCCTTGCCAATGCGCATGCGCAGGAAGTTCTTGAAGTCCGGCAGCGCGAGCGACCCGAAGGCCTCGTTGGAGTGCGCGCCGAAGAAGTTCACGCTCAGCCAGAGGTACAGGCCGGTGATGAACGGGCCCACGAGGAAGCCGCCCACGAAGGTGAACGCGCAGGAGAAGAAGAACTTGCCCGCCAGGTGCAGCCAGCCGTCCGCGCAGTGCGCGCCATCCGGTGACAACACCGGACACACGCCCAGCTGGCTCACCGTGAAGTACGTGGCTCCCCAGGCGATGAAGAACGCCGCCACGATGTGCGCCACGCCGTGCAGGCCGCCCATGAGCGCGCGCCATTTCCCCAGCGCCGCGTCCGCCAGCCCCGCGAGTCCTCCCATCGTCACCATCCCGAGGATGAGCGTCCACGGCCGGTTGACCATGCTGTTGGCCACCGCCGTCACCACCTCCGGCAGACGGGAGATGCCCAGCGAGCCCACCTCCGCGTAGGCCGCCAGCGCGAGCAGCAGGTACCACAGGCCGGTGATGAGCCCGAACAGCGGGCTGTAGCGGATGAGGAACAGGTTCTTGCGCGCGAGCTTCCGGGACGTGTCCTCGGTCGGGAAGCTCTTGCGCAGCGTGGAGCCATCTCGCAGCACGGGCGCCGCCGGCGCGTGCGTGGGGTGCATGAAGGCGCCGCCTCCGCCCGCGGTGATGCGGTGCTGGCCGGTTTCGTCCTCGTGCCGGCGGTAGTGGTGCAGGTCGCCCGCGAGGAACACGGCGATGCGCCGCCCGAGCACCTTCTCCTCCAGGTACTCCAGGTTGTTCTCCAGGTAGCTGCCCTTGTGGCGCCGGGCCGCGGCCGCCAGCACCCACGCGGGCTCCGCGTTGCAGAGGATGACGCGGTCGTCGGGGCCCATCTGCTCCGCGACGTGGCGGAAGTACTCCACCTGGGGCACGTCGATGTCGCTGTTGAGCTGCACGTCCGTGCCGATGAGCCACCAGTTCTTCGGCAGCTTCAGCGCGAAGTAGCTGCGGCTCTGCCGCGTGCGGCGTCCGGCCAGCCACCGCTGCGCGCAGAACAGCCGCATGAAGGCGGACAGGCCGTCGTACCAGTCGTGGTTGCCCGGGATGACGAACAGGTCCGGGTGGGGCGCCTGTGAGCGGCGCATGGCGGCCTCGTAGGGCTGCACCGTGCGCTCCTCGTACGTCTCGCGGCTGGCGCCGGGGTAGACCTCGTCCCCGCCGAACACCAGCACGCGGCCTCGGGGCGTGATGTGCGCGGTCTTGCCGTCCTCTTCTGGGAGCCGCAGCTCCGGCAGCGCCAGCAGGCGCGCCACCGCGTAGGTGGAGTCCCAGCCGTCGCCGATGTCGGAGACGTAGTCGAGCCAGAAGTCGCCGTCCGCGCCGGACTCCTCCGAATAGTCGAAGTAGGGCTGCTGCGGCCGCACCACCGCTTCGATGAGCCGGTGGTCCGCGCGCGCGCCGAACACCGTGGCCACCACCGCGTCCAGGCCCGTGCGCAGCACCTGCCCGGGGTGCAGCCAGCGCACCATGTCCGCGTGCTTCTGGGGCCGGGTGGCGGTGGCGGTGCCCCGCTCGCGCACCAGGTGCGGCGGGGGCGTGGGGCCCGGCTCTTCCCAGGGCTCGGGCGGGTCGTAGCGGCTGTCCTCCTCGGGCCGCGTGGGCTCACCGGCCATCGCGAGGACCCGGGACGGCGGAGGAAGGGGACGGGGCGGCGGGCGGCGCCAGCGTGGACCGGAGAGCCATGGACCCCTGGCTTAGCATGCCTGTACGGGACTCCTGGAGGGCAGGCAGGCGTGGTTTCCGTTCCCTGGCGGGATGGTCCCTGCGACCCTGGGGGCCATGTCGAGCGCCGCCCTGAAGGACTTCCCCGTCGTCGTGCCCTTCCCCGTGCACTGGAGCGAGATGGACGCGTACGGGCACGTCAACAACGCCCGCACGTTCACCTGGTTCGAGTCCGCGCGCATCGCGTACATGGCTCGCGTTGGATTGGTGGGGCCGTCCGCCGCGGGCGCGGACACGACGACCGCGGACGGGGTGGGGCCCATCCTGGCGAACACGCACGCGGACTACCTCAAGCCGGTGGTGTTCCCGGTGAACCTGGTGGCGGGCGCGCGCGTCACGCGCGTGGGCAATTCCTCCATCACCTTCGAGCACGTGGTGGCGGGCGCGGACGACGGGGTGCTCTACACGCGCGGCGGTTCCATCGTCGTGACGCTGCGCTACGCCACGCATGAGAAGGTCCCGGTTCCTCCCGGGGTGCGGGCGGCCATCGAGAAGCTGGAGGGACGGTTGGACTGAGCGTGCGGAGGGGCGGTCGTCGGGCCCGTCCCCGAGTCCAACAGCGTGACCTTCCGCGCGCACGGCGGTGCGGTGGTCGGGGTGTCCACCGAGGAAGCGGGCACCACCTTCCGGGTGCACCGGCCTCGCGGCTGTTGATCAGCCCGTGCCCAGCGGGTGCATCCGCACCGCGCAGAGCAGCGCCGCCACGCGCTCGGGTGCGGGTGGCACCGGGCCCACCTTCGCGAGCTTCCCCGCCGCGAAGGCCGTGCTCCTCCGGGCGCAGGTCTCCAGGTCGTGGCCGTCCAGCCTCGCCGCCAGGACTCCTGCGAGCAGCGCGTCGCCCGCGCCCACCGTGCTCGCCACCTCCACGGGGGGCGGCAGGGCCCGCCAGGCGCCGTCGTCCGACACGAACAGGGCGCCGTCCGCTCCCAGCGACACCACCACCAACCCGATGCCTGTCGCGTGCAGCTCGCGTGCGGCTCGAGCGATGTCGCCCGCGTTCCTCAGGGGGCGTTCGACCAGTTCTTCCAGTTCGCGCGCGTTCGGCTTCACGACGTCCGGCTTCGCGGCCACCGCGTGGCGCAGCGGTGCTCCGCTCGTGTCCACCGCCACCACCGCGCCCTTCGCTCGCAGGCGCTCCGTCAGCGTGGCGTAGATGGACGCGGGCACTCCCGCGGGCACGCTGCCGGACAGCACGAAGCAGCCGTTGTCCTCCGCGAGCGCATCCAGCGTCTCCAGCAGCGCGGCCAATGCCTCCTCCGGCACGCGCAGGCCCGGCAGGTTGAGGTCCGTCACCGCGCCGCTCGTGCGGTCCACGACCTTGATGTTCACGCGGCTGGAGCCCGGCAGCCGGAGGCAGCGGTCCTGGATGCCTCGCTCGCGGAACAGCGTCTCGAACAACGGCACCGTGTCCTCGCCCAGGAAGCCCGTGGCCGTCACCGGACGCGTGCCTCCCGCGAGGAACGCCGCCACGTTGATGCCCTTGCCTCCCGGCGTGCGCGTCTCCGCCACCACGCGGTTCACCGCGCCCGCCGTGAACCCCGGACACTCCAGCGTCTGGTCGATGGCCGCGTTCAACGTGACCGTCACCACGCCCGGCTTCGTCGGCCTCACGCCTTCGCTCCCTTCCGGGCCAGCAGGCCGCGCACCAGCCCCCGCACCTCGGCGACGTTGCCGCACTCCAGCGCGGCCCGGGCCACGTCTTCCGCGTCCGCCATGGAGATGCCCCTCAGCAGCGCCTTCACCGCCGGGATGCTGGGGATGGCCACGCTCAACTCCGTGACGCCCAGGCCGGACAGCACCACCGCGCCGGACGGGTCTCCCGCGATGCCGCCGCACGCGCCCACCCAGATGCCCGCCTTCTTCGCCGCCTTCACCGTGAGGTCCACCATGCGCAACACCGCCGGGTGCAGGCCGTCCGCCTGGGACGCGAGCACCGGGTGCTGCCGGTCCATGGCCAGCAGGTATTGCGTCAGGTCGTTGGTCCCGATGGAGAAGAACGACACGTCCCGCGCCAGCTGCTCCGCCATCATCACCGCCGAAGGCACTTCCACCATGATGCCCGTCTCCACCGGATCCGCGCCCACTTCGCGGCGCACGGACTCGGTGATGGCGCGCGCCTTCGCCAGCTCCTCGGGCATCGCCACCATGGGATACATGATGCGGACCGGGCCCTCCATCGACGCGCGCAGGATGGCGCGCAGCTGTGTGCGGAACAGGTCCTCCCGTTCGAAGCACAGCCGGATGCCGCGCACGCCCAGGAACGGGTTCGCCTCCGCCGGCAGCGACAGATATGGCACGTGCTTGTCCCCGCCGATGTCCAGCGTGCGCAGGATGAGCGGCAGGCCGTTCAGCGCGCGCACCATCGTGAGATACGCGTGGAGCTGCTCCTCCTCTCCGGGCGGTTCGTCACGGTCGAGGAAGAGGAACTCCGTGCGCATCAGGCCCACGCCCTCGCCGCCCGCGTTCACGGCCTTGCCCGCGTCCGCGGCCTCGCTGATGTTCGCGGCCACCTCCACGCGCCTTCCGTCGAGCGTGATGGCGGGCCGGTAGCGCTCCAGCTTCTCCGCCTCGCGCCGTGTGCGGATCCGCTCGCGCTGGTGCGCGGCCCTGGCCCGGTCCCGCGCCGAAGGGCCCACGACGAGCACGCCCGCGTCGCCGTCCAGGATGCAGTGTTGCCCGTTGCGCAGGTCCAGCACCGACGGCCCCACCGCC
The DNA here is from genome assembly GCF_003986945.1 of Corallococcus sp. AB018. NCBI lineage: Bacteria > Pseudomonadati > Myxococcota > Myxococcia > Myxococcales > Myxococcaceae > Corallococcus > Corallococcus sp. AB018. Next base: position 27,898 of record NZ_RAWR01000043.1, read on the forward strand.
ACCACCGCCGGCAGGTCCAACGAGCGCGCGATGATGGCCGTGTGCGACGTGGTGCCGCCGCCCGCCGTGCACAGGCCCAGCACCATGGCGGGGTCCAGCTTCGCGGTGTCAGACGGCGCCAGGTCCTCCGCCAGCAGCACCACCGGATGCTCCGGGAAGGTGGGCTCGCCCTCCAGCACCCGGGCCAGGGGCCGCAGCACGCGCCGGCCCACGTCCCGCAGGTCGGCGGCCCGCGCGGCCAGCACCGGTTCCTCCAGAGCGGCCAGCGCCTCCGCGCGGTTCTCGAAGACGCGGCGCCAGGACTCGCCCGCGCTCAGGCCGGTGTCGATGAGGCCGTGCGACTCGCTCAGCATCTCCGGGTCGTCGAGCAGCTCCAGGTGCGCCTTGAAGATGGCGGCCCGCTGCGCTCCGGCCTTCTGGAGGAAGCCTTCGTGCAGCTGGCGCAACTCCGCCGCCGCTCCGGCCAGGGCCGCCTCCAGCAACTGGTGTTCCCGCGCGGCGTCGGCGGCCCGCTCCTCCACCTCCAGCCGTTCGCGTTGGAAGGCCCACACGGGCCCGGCCGTGATGCCCGGCGACGCGGACAGGCCCGCGACCAGCGTCCCCTCGTAGTCGAGCACGGCGGAGGGCACGGGCTCCGGTGCCAGCGCGCGAGCGGCGAGCGGGCCCTCGCCCAGGCCGACGTCGAAGGCCTCCTGCAAGGCGAGGAGCACCGCCGCCGCGTCGTCCCCCGCCGAGGTGAGCGTCAGCGTCGAGCCGCCCCGGGCGCCCAGGCGCAGCAACGACAGGAGGCTGCGGGCGTTCGCCTGCCGCCCCTCGTGGTGGACGGTGACGTCCGCATGGAAGCGGCGCACCACCTCCACCACCATGGTGGCGGGACGCGCGTGCAGGCCGTGCGGTGACGGGGACAGGACCTGGAGCGAGAGGCCCTCGAACACGGGAGCCGCTGGCTGCTCCAGCGGAGCGACGGGGCCTTGGAGCGCCTGGATGATGGCGGCCGCGTCCAGGGTGGAGGCCAGGGCCACGGCCCGGGCCTCGTCGTCCAGCACGCCGGTGAGGTTGGCGAGCACCTGGAGGTGTTCGTCGGACCTCGCCGCGATGCCCACCACGAGGTGCGCATGGGCGTCCTCGCTCCAGACGACGCCGGAGGGGAACTGCACCACGACGACGCCCGTCTGGAGCACGAGGTGGCGCGCCTCCGGCAGGCCGTGCGGAATGGCGATGCCGTGGCCGAGGAACGTGGCGGACACCTGCTCGCGCTTGAGCATGCTGTCGACGTAGCCGGGCGAGATGAAGCCGGACTCCACCATCACCTGTCCGACCAGGCGGATGGCCTCCGCCTTGTTCGTGGCGGACCATCCCAGGCGGACCTGTGACGGCGTCAGCGACAGCATCGGTGCTCCTTGCCTCGGGTGCGCGCGAGCTTCACGCGGGGAATGACGGTGCATCCTGCCCGGTGTCCGCCCCTGCCCGCGCGGGCCTCCCGAGCCCCGTCTTCCGGGTAACAGCTCCCAGAAGAGAAGACCTCCCGGCCCCAACGTGGCTCCGACATGACGGACAGGCGACGTCCGGCGTCCATGCGCGTGACGGCCCGCATGGGGGTGTTAAAGGGAAGGCAGTCATGTCTGACAGCGTCCTGGACTTCTACGAAGGGCTGGCCGAGGAGTACCACCTGCTCTTCGCGGACTGGGAGCAGTCGGTGGACCGGCAGGGCGCGGTGCTGGACGCGCTCCTGCGCCGCTCGGGGGCGCCGCCGCCGCGCCGGGTGCTGGACTGCGCGTGCGGCATCGGCACGCAGGCGCTGGGGCTGGCGGCGCGGGGTTATTCCGTGCACGCCACGGACCTGAGTCCCTCCGCGGTGGCGCGCGCGGAGCGGGAAGCGCGCGCCATGCACGTGAGCATCACCACCGGCGTGGCGGACATGCGGATGCTGGACTGGCAGGTGCCGGGCACCTTCCACGTGGTGATGTCGTGCGACAACGCGATGGCGCACCTGTTGGAGGACTCGGACCTGGACGACGCCGCGACCGCGATGGCGTCACGCCTGGTGCCTGGAGGTCTGCTGGTGGCGAGTCTGCGCGACCACTCGGCGCTGCTGGAGAAGCGGCCGCGCTTCACGGCGGAGCGCGTGCTGGACACGCCGCTGGGCCGCCGCGTGCTCTTCCAGGTCTGGGATTGGGCGGTGGATGAAAGGCAGTACACGGTGCGCCAGTTCATCCTGCGCCAGGAGTCCGGCATCTGGCACACCACCGAGCACACCGGCGTCTACCGCCTGCTGCAACCCGTGGAGCTGGAGCAGGCGCTCACCCGTGCGGGCCTGGTGGATCCGCGCTGGTACACGCCGGAGGAGACGGGCTTCAACCAGCCGCTCATCACCGCGCGGAAGCCCTGAGCATGACAGGGAGGAGCGGCGCCCCGTGACGGCGCACGGTGTCCGCGACCTTCCACCACACGCGGGCCTTGTGTGCCCCGGCTTGCAGCGTCTCCATCAGGTGCAGGGACGGCATCAACGCGAGCAGGAGGTGCAGGGCTAACAGCCAGCCCAGCCCTTCCCGGGCGAACGACGGGAGCGGCTTCGACTCCTGGGGCGGAGCTGACGACCTGTCCATGGCATCCCTCGTGACGACAGTTGTAGTCAGGAGCGGTATGCCATGGCTACAGTTGTAGTCAAGAGGCCTTGTCGCGAGGCAGGGCCCAGATGTCTTCAGCGGGCCGGTAGGCGCGGGCGTCCTTTCCGGCGGTGCCGTGGGCCTTGGTGTCGAGCAGGCCCGCGTGCCAGAGGTTCTGTTTGAGTTTGAAGACGGTGGACGGGTTGATGTCCGGCCCCCGGAGCCCGGGCTTCAGCGTTCCGGAGGGGTCCGCGAGGAAGAGGGCTGTCGCCAGCGCCGGGTCGTCATGGCCCGCCGCCACGGCCAGCTCCGGCAGCGTGAGGCTTCCGCCGTGGTCCGTGAGGGTCCGGTGGATGAGGCGCACCGCGGGCTGCCGGATGAGGACGAAGCGCGCCACGGCGGCGAAGGCCGCGTGCACGTCCAGCAGGCGCTTGCGCTTGTCGTAGCGGGTGTCGGGGTCGAACTGGAGCGCGGACAGGAGGTCCGCCACGGTGCGGCCTTCGAGCGTGGGCTTCCAGTCCAGGTCCAGCAGCCCGAGCGTGTTGGCGCCCGTGGCCGCGTGGCGCCGGGAGCTGTCGCTCCCCAGGTCCTTCCAGTGCGCGGCGAGCGACTTCAGCAGCGCTCCGGAAGGAGCACCCCGGTCCGCGAGGAACGCGGCCGCGAGGTAGTTGAGGGGATGGTTGAGCTGGAGGCTGCGCGCGGCGGGGACGCCTTCGAGCAGCGACGAGGCCTGGCTGACGGCGCGAGGCAGTGGGGTGGGGTCCGCGGGGGGAATGACCTCTACCCAGTGCTTCGCGTCCCGGGCGAGGATGCCGACCCCGATGCTCCGCGCCTGCGCCAGGGTGGGGGCGCGGAGGTCGGCGGCGGAGGCCGGCAGCGCGAGGTACGCGTGATGGACGCCCGCGCGGTAGCTGTGCGCCAGGCCCAGGCCCTGGACCCAATCCCTTTCAGAGGCCTTCACCTCGATGCCCGTGACGAGGACGCCCTCGGGCCGCGCCACGCTGCACAGGATGTCCGGCCGGGTGCCCTCCAGCGTGAGCCGCGTCATGGGCTCCAGCTCCCGGGCGAACGGGCTGCGGACATACGAAGGATGCGCATCCACCAGCAGGTGCAGGACGCGCGACCTGCGCAGCCCGTGCTTGAGCAGGTGGTGCTTCAACTCGCGGACGACCCTGGCTTCGGCGTGGGGCATGAGGCTCAGGCGCGCTTCGCGTCCGCGGGGGCGTTGGGGTGGCGCGCGAGCATCATGCGCAGCTGGGGCTGACGGCGGACCAGCTCCTGCTTGAGCAGGTGTGCGATGAGCGCGGGCGGCGCGGCGCTCCAGCGCGCGATGTTCTGCACCAGCATGGGCGAGCGGTACGTGCGTCCGCACAAGAGCGACGTCGTCTTGCCGTCCACCGGCATGCCCACGAGCGCGCCCAGGGCCCGGCCTTCCGTGTTGAGGATGAGCTCCACCTTCTCCTCGGACGGGCCGGTGGAGAAGCGCTGGCGCAGGAGCTCGCGCGCGGTGCGGCGGGTCTGCTCCGGTACGTCCCGGTCCACCGTGAGCTTGTGGTGCTCCATCAGGCGGCGCATCGCCCACAGGCGGCGGAAGAGGGCGGCCGGCAGCTGTGGGTTGCGCACGAGGAAGCGGCGCACGCCTGTGTCCGCGGCGAAGGCGGCTCGGGCCACCAGCGCCTCCAGGCCCACGGGGTTGCGGTGGTGCCTCGCGATGAGCCGTGCGTGCGCGAGGCCCACTCGCGAGTTCTCCAGCACGGCCTTGATGACGGCGGGCACCGGGTCGAAGCACAGCGCGGACAGCTCCGGGTCCTCCGCCCCATGCGCGAGCGCCACCCGCTGGTCTTCCGGCAGCGCGTGCAGCCGCGTCTCGAAGAGCTTGCGGTAGTCGCCCTGCACCGTCTCCGGCACGTCGTCCGTGGCACCGGCGTCATCGTCGTCGGCGCCGTCCGAGGACTCCGCTTCCGGCAGCGGCTCCGTGTCGCTCGCGTCGAGCGACGGCGCGGGATGATCCGTGAACGGGGCCGGAGCTTCCGGCGGTCGCACCGTGTTCACGGGACTCGCGACCTCCGTGCCCGGCAGCAGCGCTCCCTGGGACACCAGCCTCGCGAGGATGTCCCGCAGCTTGTCTGGCGGGAACCCTGTCAGGGCGGGCAGGTCCTTCTCGCGCGTGTGGCCATCCAGCCGCGACAGCACGAAGCCCTCCTCCGCGTTCAGCGGGAGCCGCCGCAGGTCCACCGTCGGGTTCAGCTTGGGCGTCCAGTCACTCATGCGCGCCCCCGAGTCTTTCACGACACGCGCGGTTCGCGCCTCCCTCCGTCAGGGCCGTCCTCACCGGATTGTTCCCGGTCCGTCCGAAAACGACGGGCCGCGTCGGGGACCGCCTGGCTGCTCTCCTGCCCTCGGCCCCGTCCGGGTTGCGTCGGTGCAGGCACGAAGGTGGCCCGCATGGGTTGACGAGAGGCGGGCAGCTGGACACAACTTCACTTCATGTCCGACCGCATCCAGACCTATGCCGAGTTCTGGCCGTTCTACCTGCGCGAGCATTCGCATGCGTCGACACGCTGGCTGCACCTCGCCGGCACCAGCCTGGGCGTGGGCCTGGGTATCACCGCCGCCGTCACCGGACGCGGCGCGCTGATTCCCGCCGCCCTGGTGTGCGCCTACGGCTTCGCGTGGGCCAGCCACTTCAAGATCGAGCACAACCGCCCCGCGACCTTCAAGTACCCGCTCTGGTCGTTCATCTCCGACTTCCGCATGGCCGGGCTGATGCTGATGGGCCAGCTGGGTCCGCACCTGGAGCGCGCGAACTCTGGCGTGACGGCCGCCGCCACCCTGGCGCCGGCCCCCGTCGAAAGCCGCTGACGTTCGCGAAGCCTCGGTCCACTACCTCTGCGGTGGAGGACCGAAGCGGCCCGCGCGGTACCCCGCGAAGGACCTCATGATGTCCTCCTGGGTGTCCCCGATGAACGGCCCGTGGCTCACCAGCGGCTCGCGCTGCGGTTGACCGGCGTACAGCAGCACTCGCGCCCGCGTCGTCCCGGTGACGTGGACCGTGCTGTCTCCGCTCGACACCGGCCGGTCCAGCCAGCCCACCTGCCCGGGCTTCAGCGCCTGGCGGTCCGGCCCCACCGCGACCTCACCCTCCAGCACGTAGAAGAAGCCGTTGTACGAAGCGGGCAGGTCCTGCGCGATGGACGCACCCGGCTCCAACTGGAGCTCCGCCAGCGTGACGGGCACATAGTTCTTCGTCGCTGACCGCACCGTCCCCGACGTGCCGCTGTACAGCCGCACCTCCACGCCCGGCTCGCGCCGCACCGGAAGCTCCGCGTACGGCAGGTCCTGGTAGCCCGCGGGCACCCAGCGCTGCGCCTTGGGCAGGGTGAGCCAGAGCTGGAGGATGCGAGCCTGGCCCAGGTCGCCCTCCAGGCCCTCGCCGTGGATGACGCCACTGCCGGCCGTCATCCACTGCACGTCGCCTTCGCCCAGGCTGCCGCTGTCGTGGGTCATCCCGCCCTTCACCACGAGGGTCACCGTCTCGAAGCCCGCGTGCGGATGCGGCCCGCCAATGGGCTTGCCGTCGATGCGGTCATCCATCAACAGGATGAACGGATCCGACCGCGCGTAGTCCTCCGGTGAGATGACCGGCACCACCGTGTGCGCGGGCCCGAACTGCCCCTGTGTGGGCTCGGGCAGGTCGATGATCCGCGCCAGCCTTCGCTCCAGGACATCCATTCGCTGCGTGCTCATGACGGTTCCCTCCTTTCGGTTCAGCTCAGCGCCGGGTAGCTCGTGAAGCCCTGCTCCTCGCCCTGGAAGAAGGTCGACGCGTCCGGCGTGTTGAGCGGGGCGGACCGGCGGAAGCGCTCCGGCAGGTCCGGGTTCGCGAGGAACGGCACGCCGTACGCCACGAGGTCCGCCTCGCCGCGCTCGATGACCGCTTCACCGGCCTGCGCGTCGTAGCCCCCGTTGGCGATGATGACGCCCGGGAAGGCCTTGCGGATCGCCGGAGTGATGCGCTGCTCGGGCGCCGGAGCGGCGGGGCCCGTGACGAGCTCGGTCACGTGCAGGTAGCCCAGGCCCAGCTTGCCCAACTCGCGGGCCAGATACGTGAAGGTCTCCGTGGGCGTGGAGTCGTGCATGCCCGTGTACGGGAAGTTCTGCGGGAAGAGCCGGTAGCCCACGCGGTCCGCGCCGAACACCTCCGCCACCGCCCGCGCCGCCTCCAGCGGGAGGCGCGCCCGGTTCTCGATGCTGCCGCCGTACGCGTCCGTGCGCTGGTTGGAGCCGTCCCGCAGGAACTGGTCCAACAGGTAGCCGTTGCTGCCGTGCAGCTCCGCGCCGTCGAAGCCGGCCTCCTTCGCGTTGCGAGCGGCCTGGCGGAACTGCTCGACGACGCCGGGAATCTCATGCGTCTCCAGGGCCCGGGGCGTCACCGCGCGCTTCTTGCCCTGGAACGTGAAGACCTCCTGCTCAACCGGAATCGCGGAGGGCGCCACCGGCAATTCGCCCCCGTGGAAGTCCGGGTGCGAGACGCGCCCCACGTGCCACAGCTGCGCGAAGATGAGCCCGCCCGCCGCGTGGACCGCGTCCGTCACCTTCTTCCAGCCCGCCACCTGCTCTGGCGAGTGGATGCCCGGCGTGCGGATGTACCCGACGCCCTGGGGGCTGACCTGGGTGCCCTCGGTGACGATGAGGCCCGCGGACGCCCGCTGCTCGTAATAGGTCACCGCCAGCGGGTTGGGGACGTTGCCGTCCACCAGCGCCCGGCTGCGGGTCATGGGGGCCATCACCAGCCGGTTCTTCAGTTCGAGCCGGCCCAGGCGGAGAGGGGAGAGGAGCTTGAGTGTATTTGCCATGGCCGTTGAATGCTCCAGGCGCTATGGACGTGCCATGGCATCCAGTCCAAATAAATTGACCGATCGTCCAGACTCGCTGGAGGCTCAGGGGGCGGATGTCCTGGCGGACGTCCTGGACACCCTGCGCCTGTCCACCCGGATGCACGGCCGCTTCGAGCTGTTCGCCCCGTGGGGGCTCCAGTTCGGGACGTCCCCGGGTGCGCACATCATCCTTGTCGCGCGCGGCGGGGCCCGTTTGGAGGTGGAGGGTGTTCCGGGGGCCCTGGTGCTGTGCGCGGGAGACCTGGCGGTGCTGCCGCATGGCGGAGGGCACACGCTGCGCGACGCGGAAGGCAGCCCCGTTCATGTCCTGGCGCATGGGGCCTGCGCGAACGCCCGAGGAAAGGGTTCCATCCGGTTGGGGGGCGACGGCGAGCGGACGACGCTGGTCGCGGCGTCGTTCCAGCTGGGCGTCGCGCCGCGCACGCTCCTCTTCAAGGAGCTTCCCCGCGTCATCCACCTGGCCGCGGACGACGCGGCGACGGCGCCGTCACTGGCGTCCACGGTGCAGTTGCTGCTGACGGAGAGCGCGTCGTCGCACCCGGGCGCCACCGTCATCATGAGCCGGCTCGCGGACATCCTGCTGGTGCAGGCTCTGCGGGCGCACATCATGAAGTCGGAGGTGTCGTGCCGGGAGAGCGGGCTGCGGGCGTTGGCGGATCCGCAGATTGGCAAGGCGCTCGCGCTCATCCACGAGCGCCCCGAGGAGCCCTGGACGGTGGAGAGCCTCGCGTCCGCCGTAGCCCTGTCGCGGTCCGGGTTCGCCGCGCGCTTCAGCGAGCTCGTGGGGGAACCGCCGCTGGAGTACCTGGTGGGATGGCGGATGATCAAGGCCGCCCAGCTCCTGCGCGAAAGCGAGCTGCCTTTGAGCGAGGTCGCTCCCGCCATCGGCTACCAGAGCGAGGCGTCCTTCAACCGGGCCTTCAAGCGTTGGGACGGGACCGCTCCCGGCGCGTATCGGCGCAGCCACCGCCGGGCGTGAGTAGGGAGTGAGCGGTCCGTTGGAGGCGCGATGCCTCAACCTGACCGACAGTCGAACGGGTCTTCCAAGGCCGCATCGGCCACGCTCTTCTCAGTGCATTCCCCTCGGAACTCGCAGGTGGAGCATCCCGGAGCGGCTGGAGGCGGTGGTTGCCCGCTGTTCGGCTTCACGAGGCGGTCCTCGGGTGCCGTGTCCTGCTCCGCGGTCGACACGAGGTCGTCGAATCGATGCTCCTCCACGCAGTGGTGTGTCTGCGACGCGTTCTGCCCAGGGGCTGACGTAGGAGCGCCGGGGTCACGCTCTTCCGTGCAGGGGTGTGTCTTTGGCGCAGAGTCCTGCGTGGCTGATGTCACGGGGGGAACGTGGGCTTCAGGTGAAGCCTTCTCCTGGGAAGCAGGGGCAAAGGCATTCAGTACGCGCTCATCGCGCACCTTCAGCAGCGCTGGCAGCTCATGCTGAAGTGCCTGCACGTCGCGCTCGTTCAGAATCGCCATCACGCGGAAGGCCCACTCGCGCAGCGCCTCTCCGCCCATGAGCGGCAGCAGTTGGGCGGCTCCTCCCAGGAAGGCCCGCTGCAGGGACTGAACGAGGAGGACGTGCCCGGGACGCGCCGCCACCCGCGCCGCATGCCGCAGCAACTCGAATTCCGCCCACGCGCAGACTTCGCCCGACTCCCAGCGCGCCGCGTCCTGGAGCTGGTAGCACGTGCTCCCCAGCCGGTCCAAGTCGAGGTCCGAGGCCCTCGCGCAGCAGTCGGCCAGAAGCTCCACCAGCACCTGACGCTTGAGGCTGAAGTAGCCCTCCAGCAGCCACCGGGCATCCGGGTTGCTCGCGTCATGCAGCGCCAGCCCCAGATTCTCCAGCGTCAGCGACTCATCCAACGCCACCGCGCGCGTCTTGCGTCCGGGACGCTGAACCACCAGGCCTCGTGCCGCCAGCCGCCGCAGCGCCTCACGGATGGTGCCCCGACACACCTCATAGCGGCGCGCCAGCTTCGCTTCGGAGCCGAATTGTCCGCTCGGGTGCAGACGCCCCAGCGCGATATCGCGCTCGATTTGCGCCTCCACATAGGCCACGAGTCCTCGCCGTTCCATCCCCACTCCCCCTCCTCGTCCCAGCATCGCCATCCAACCACAGGGGTCTGACATGGACGTGCGAGCCCACCCTTCTCATTGCCAGCCAGGGGGCACCCTCCGGGCCCGGTCGGAGAAAAACCTGTCCGACTGTCGGACAGGTTTTGAGGCAACCGGCCCCGGGCGGGCGCCTCCATCCGTGACCCATGTTGGCGTTCGCGCACGCACGACGTCGCGCCCTGCCGAACGAACCAGCGCGGCCACAGGCCCCACGCCGCGGAAATCTGTCCGACAGTCGGGCAGGTTTTGAGGCAGCGGTGCCCGGGCAGATGCCTCTGCCCGTTTCCCGACTTGCCGTCCGTGCACGCACCCCATCGCAGCGTTCCGTGAGGCGTGCGTCCTCGCGGAGAACTTCGGGGCGCAGGGCCTGGTCACGGACTACTGGTGGCCTGCATGGGGCTCAGCCTTCTTCTTTGGGCGGCGGACCGCGGAAGGCATCCAGCTTCTTCGCGGCCTCCAGCTTCACCACCTTGCCCTCCTGCGCGGAGCGGTAGAGCGCTTCGATGATGCGCACGTCCGCGAGGCCCTCCTCGCCCGGCGTGTGCGGGACGGTGTTCTCCTGCACGCAGCGAGAGAAGTGGTCCATCTCCCGGGCGAACTGGCTCGGCTGGCTGAAGCTTCGCTCCACCGTGTCATCTGCCTTGGGGAACGTCTTGGACTTCATTCCCACGCGCAGGCGCAGTCCGCTGTAGGCGAAGCCAGGGTCCATGGACGCCCAGCCGTCCGTGCCCATCAGCCGCAGGTCCTTGGTCTCGTGCGCGCCGTAGTGGCTGGTGCAGTGCGCCTGGAAGCCGGAGGGGAAGCGCAGGTGGAAGGCAAAGGACTCCTCCACCTCCTTGAAGCGCGGGTCGTTGGGCGTGCTTTGGCTGAAGCCCTGCACCTCCGTGGGCTCCTCGCCGCTGAAGTAGCGCGCGGCGGAGAGGCAATAGATGCCCACGTCCGGCAGCGCGCCGCCGCCCGCCAGTGCCTTCTTGTGGCGCCACTGGTTGGGTTCGCCCTGGTTCTGGCCGTTGTTCGCGGTGAAGAGCTTGAGCGTGCCCAGTTCCTTGTTGCGTGCCATCTGGATGACCGCGCGGTGGTGCGGCTCGTACTGGAGGCGGTAGGCGATGCCCAGCTTGCGGTCCGCCTTCTTGCACGCGTCGATCATCTGCTGGCACTCGGCCGAGGTGCTGGCCATGGGCTTCTCGCAGAACACGTGCTTGCCCGCCTGCGCCGCGCGCACGGTGAACTCCGCGTGCATGCTGTTGGGCAGGACGATGTAGACGGCCTGCACCTCTGGGTTGTCCTTGAGCTGATCAAACGACTTGTAGTCGTAGAGGCCTTTGTCCGGCACGCCGTACTGCTTCGCGATGGCCTGCGCCTTCGCTCGGTCGCCGCTCACCAGCGCCACCACTCTGCCGCGCTTCATCTGTCCGAAGGCGGGGAGGATTTCCTCGAGCGACAGGTGGCCCAGGCCCACCACGGCCCAGCCCACGCGCTCGGATTCAGGCTGTGGGTTGGGTGGACCGGGACGCTCGCGCTCCGTCTTGGCGAAGGTGTCCGGCAGCTTCACCTGCGGCGCGGCGGCGAGCACCGGGGGCATCCACGCGCTCGCGGTGAGGAGTCCCCCCGTGGCCTCCAGCATGCGCCTGCGGGTCCACAGCCGGGATGCGTCGTCCATCATGCGCGGGCCTCCTGGGGCCTGGTGTCGGTGCGTGATGCGGCCGGAATCCAAGCGTCGGATGGGACGAGAGGGGTGGGCTTCGCTCGGCCGACGTGGGGGGCTGTTGGAAACAGAATCGAGGCGGCGTGTGCTGCCTCACATGACGACCTCTCCTGAACAGCGCGGTGATGCCGCGTCCTTCGCTTCCTATTTCGCCCACCGCGCCGTCGCCGAGCGCGGCTTCGTGTGGGGCGCCCCCGACGGAGCCCAGGCCCTGGCGGGCGCCGCGGACGTGGTGGTGCACCGGTGGGACGCACGCGGGCTGAAGCTGGCGTGCATGGTGGACCGCGCGCGCGACCCGGAGCGGCGCTTCGCCCTGACGCGCGAAGAGGTGACGGCGCTGGCTTCGCGCTGCCTGGATGCTGGCGCGGCGCGCTCCCCAGCGCGGCACGCGTCCATCGAGGTGTTCGAGCTGGGCAGTCCGCCCACGCCCGAGGACCGGGCGCGGCTGGGACCGCTGCGCAGGGCCTCGGGCGCGGAGGGCATCGACATCACGCCGTGGATCCTCGACCCGTCCACTGGAGCGCTCTGGTCCGGTGCTCCGCTGGGCGGCTTCTTCGTCGGACGGCGCTTCTTCCAGGAGGTGATGCGCGGCCATGCCGCCGCGCACCGGCCTCCCGCGTAGCACGCGTCAGGCGGAGGCGGGCCGGCTCCGGTCGTGGCTGGAGAAGCGCCACGTGCTGGGGAAGCCCCGCTCCGCGAGGAGCGCCTGGCACTTCGACAGCCGCGCCTCCACGTCGGACGTGCGCGGGTCGAAGAGCAGCCCCGCCACCGTTCCGCTGTGCGCCACCTGGAGTCCCACCGCGCCGGAGGCCTCCATCACCTCCAGCAGCAGCTCGAAGTGGGGCTTGGGCAGGAAGCGCTGGTTGATGCGCGCGCTGGCCGTGGCCACCTCGCCCAACAGCCGGTAGTCCCCTGTCGCGAGCGCCCGCTCCAGCGATGCGCGCAGGCGCTGGAACTCCTCGATCTCCTCGCTGTCGTAGCGAGCGGGCGCGTGGGCCAGGGTGTCGACGCCCTTGCCGCCGGGGTCCAGGTTGATGCTCACCACCCGCAGGTCGAGCACCTCGCCGCTGAAGCGGTGGAGCACCACGCCCTCGCGATGACCGAAGATCAGCGCGCTGTTGCCGAAGATGGTGGAGTCCGACGCCGTCTCCGCCTTCACCGCCAGCCGCGCGGTGTCCTCCGGCGTCAGCGGCCGGCCCAGCGCCGCGGACACGGCGCGGATGGTGGCCACCACGTCGCTCGTGGAGGAGCCCAGCCCCCAGCCCACGGGGATGTTGCTGTGCACCACCAGGTGCGCGCCGCGCGGCTCCACGCCCGCCCATTCCAGGGTGAGCGCCGCGGCCCGGGCCGCCTTGGTCTTCCACGCGGGCTCCACGGTGAGCCCCGCGCCGGACGTGAGCTGGAAGCGCGCGTCCGAGCGAAGCATGCCGCAGGGCAGCGACAGCAGCCCCCGGTGCAGGCGCCCGTCCGCGTCGCGGAACACGCCCTGGAGCAGCTCCCCGTGGTGGCCCACGGCGTCACCCCGGCCCTCGGGGGAGAGCGCAGGGGCCGCTTCCACCACGGGCACGGCCGTGATGGAGGCTTCGTGAGACAGGGCCAGCGCTGTGTCTGGCGTGGGGGCCCGGGTGGCCAGGGCCTCGCCGACGAGCTTCTCCAGGCGGTGGATGGTGCGGTGCTTGAGCAGTTGCCGCAGGCCCAGCGTCACGCCGAACTGATCGGTCATGCGCGCCAGCAGCTGGAGGGCGCGCATGGAGTGCCCTCCCAACTCGAAGAAGTCCGCGTGGATGCCCACGTTGGGCAGGCCCAGCACGTCCTTCCAGAGCTCCGCCAGCCGCTCCTGGAGCGGCGTCTGGGGCGCGACAGGCGGCGCGGCGGGCCCTTCGTCACCAAAGGCCGGGGGCAGGGCGCGCTCATCCACCTTGCCGCTGAGATTGCGGCGCAGGCGCGAGACGAACTGGTAGCGCTCCGGCAGCATGTAGTCCGGCAGCGTCTTCGCGAGGAAGTCCTGGAGCCGTGCGCCGTCCAGGAGTCGCCAGGCGGAGGGCTCGCCTTCCGCGTGCGGGTGCTCCATCCACACGCTCGGGTCGTGGTACTCGGCGAAGCCCCGCTCCACGTCCACCGTCACCGGCTGCATGGTGCCCGGGAGCGCGTACTCGCCGGACGCGGTGAGCCGCTGGCCGCTCCACTGTTCCCACGAAGCCAGGTCCGCGCGGATGTACTGCGAGCGCGACTCCACGTGGAGCATCCGGCCGCCCACGCGCTCGTGGATGCGCAGCCATGGGTCCTGGAGCTGTCCGTCCTCGCGGCGCGCGTGGCACCACTGTTCGAAGGACAGGTCGGGACGCGACGCCTTGCCGGTGGGCCGCACCGGGACGACCACCCGCCCCAGCCCGTGCGCGCGCGCCAGGGCCTTGAAGCCCCGCAGGATGAGCGTGGCGAGCCCCCGGCCCAGGGCGTCCTCGGCCACCACGCCGGTGAGGATCATCAGCGTGTCGGCGGGCACGCCGCGCGCCGCGTCCTCGAAGCCCTGCCGCAGCCCCGCGTCCCAGCCCGCGGGCAGGCCCTCGCGCGTGCCGTCCCAACGGATGGGCAGCGCGTTGCCGGCGGCCACCACCGCGTCGTCCTCGTCGACGAGCGCGAACTGGTGCGCGGCGAACTCCTCCGCGAGCCGCGGCCAGAACTCGCGCAGGACGGTGTCCCCCGCGAAGAAGTCCGGCCACGCGCCCACGTGCAGGTCGTCCATGGCCCGCTTCAGCTCCGGGCGCTGGGCGAGCGTGAACATCCGGTAGCGCAGGCCCTCCCCCTGGAGCGTGATCGCGGCCTCGTGCAGCTCCACGGTGGCCACCAGGCCATCGCCGCCGCCGGGCTTCTTCGCGTGCCGCACGATGCAGCCGGCCACCGCCGGGTGCGCGGCGAGCCGGGATTCAATCTCCTCCAACTCCACGCGGTTGCCGCGGACCTTTACCTGCTTGTCCACGCGGCCGATGAACTCGACGTCGCCCGCCTCGGTGTACCGGCCCAGGTCCCCGGTGCGGTACATCCGCGTGCCCGGCTCCTGGTGGAAGGGGTCCGGCAGGAAGGCGCGAGCGGTGCGCGCCGGGTCGCCCAGGTAGCCTCGCGCGAGCCCCGGCGTGCTCACGTACAGCTCGCCGGTGACGCCGAAGGGCACGGGGCGCAGCGCTTCATCCAACAGGTAGAGGCGCGTGTTGGCGATGGGCCGGCCCAGCGGAACGATGTCGCCCTCCACCGGCCGCGCGCAGTCGAAGCGGCTGGCATCCACGGTGACCTCCGTGGGGCCGTAGTGGTTCGCCAGGCGGGTGGGGAACGTCGCGAGGAACGCGTCGCGCAGCTCGCGCGGCAGGTACGCGCCTCCGGAGAGGACCCGCCGCAGCGACGGCAGCTCCGGGATGCGCCCTGCACGCCGCGCGTCCACCAGCTCCCCCAGCATCAGGGGCACGCACTGGAACAGGGTGATGGCTTCGCGGCGCACGACCTCCGCCAGGTGCTGGGGCGAGCGGGCCGCGGCGTGCGGCGGAATCACCACGCGCGCGCCCACGGTCAGCGGCCAGTAGAGGTCCAGCACGAACGGGTCGAACGTGAACGAGGTGAGCAGCAGCACCGCGTCGCTCGCGTCCAGCGCGTAGTCCCGCTGGGTGGAGGCGACGACGTTGGCGATGCCCCGGTGCTCGATTTCGATGCCCTTCGGTACGCCCGTGGTGCCCGACGTGAACAGCACGTAGGCCAGGGCCCGGCCCCCCGGTGAGCCCGCCGGGGTGGTGGAGGGCCGGGACGCCACGCCAGCGCGCTCCGCGTCCATGGAGAGCACCGTCAGCCCCGGGCGCTGGAGGCTCTGGGCCAGCGGCCCCGCGGTGATGAGCAGCCGGGCTCCGGCGGCGTCCAGCACCTGTGCCTGGCGCTCCTCGGGATGCTCCGGGCTGACGGGCACGTACGCGGCGCCCGCCTTGAGCACGGCCAGCAGCGCGAGCACCAGCTCCGGTGATGGCTCCAGGCGCACGCCGACCCGGTCCTCCGGGCCCACGCCGTGCGCCAGCAGGTGGTGGGCCCAGCGGTTGGCCTCGCGGTCCAGCTGCCGGTACGTGAGGTGTCCGCCTTCCCACGAGAGCGCCACCGCGTCCGGCGTGCGCTCCACCTGCGCTTCCACCAGGCGGTGCACGCCGGTGTCCGCGTCGAAGGGCAGGGCCGTGTCGTTGAACGCGTGCAGCAGCCGCTGCTCCGACGTCGTGGACAGCATCCGGTAGTCCGCGAGCGCGCGGGTGGGGTCCGCCACCAGCTGTTCGACGAGCGAGAGGTACTGCTCCAGCATCCGCTCCGCGGTCGCGGCCTTGAACAGGTCGGTGTTGTAGTTGAGCCGGACGATGACGCCGCTGGCGACGTGGTCCACGATGTAGGTGAGGTCGAACTTGGACGTCTCGCTCTCGGCGACCTCGATGCCGCGCAGGAACTCCAGCTGGAGCCCGTCGAAGCGGACCTCGTCGGCGAGCCGCAGCTTGTTGTTCTGCAACCCGTACATCACGGAGAAGAGGCGGTTGCGGGACAGGTCCGTGTCCGGGTTCAGCTCCTGGATGGCCAGCACGCTGGGGTAGACGTGGTGGTCATACGCCTCCGCCGCCGTCTGGCGCGTGTCCTCCAACAGGTGCTGGAAGGTCATGCCCGGCCGCACGGTGCAGCGCATGGGCAGCGCGGTGGCGAAGAGGCCCAGGAGCGGCGCCACGCGCTCGTCGTCGCGGTTGGCGATGGGCGTGCCCACCACGAAGTCCCGCTGTCCACTCAGCCGGTGCAGCTGCGCGTGCAGCGCGGAGAGGAAGACGATGTTGAGCGTGGTGTGGTGCCGGCGGGCGAAGGCGTCAATGGCGGCGCTCCGCTCCTTCGGGATGACCCGGTGGACCTCCGCGCCGTTGAACGTCTGGAAGGCGGGGCGCGGGAAGTCGAGCGGCAACTCCAGGGGCGGCGGGAGCGTGGCGAACTTCTGGAGCCAGTAGCGGCGCTGGGGCTCCAGGCCGCCAGAGGCCACGGCGTCGTGGATCCACGCGGCGTAGTCCACGTAGCCCAGCCGCAGCTCCGGCAGGCGTGGGGCGCGCGCCGCGCGGAAGGCGTTGTAGAACTCGCTCAGCTCCCGCGCCAGGTTCATGGTGGAGGTCTCGTCCCAGATGATGTGGTGGACGAGGAAGAGGACGAGGAAGCGGCCGCCGGAGAAGTGCGCGAGCTTCACGTGGAACATCGGGCCGTTCTCGAAGTCGAGCGACATGCCGCTGTGCCGCCGCGCCAGCCGCTGCACCTCCGCGTGGAAGTCCGCATCCGGGACGTCGCGCCGGTCCAGGTACAGCGACTCGCGGGTGACGGCCACGTGCGGGCGGACGCGCTGCACGGGCTGGCCGTCCACGTAGCCGAAGTGCAGCCGGAAGATGTCGTGGCGGTCCACCAGCGCCTGCCAGGCGCGGGTGAAGGCGTCCAGGTCCAGGTCGCCGGTGAGCACCAGGTCGCCGATGCACACGTTGTAGAACGGGCTGTCCGGCTCCAGCTCGTGCATGTACCACTCGGGGAACTGGTACGTGGCCAGCGGATAGTGCGCCCGGGGCTCCAGCCTGCGCAGGGGCGGCAGCGCCACCGCCGGCGCGGCACCGTCAACGGGGACGCTCCGCAAGGCCTCGATGCGCTGCGCGATGCGCGCCACCGTCTGGCCCTCGAAGAGGTCGCGCACGGACAGCTCCACGCCGGTGAGGGCGCGCAGCTTCGCGTTGGACTGGATGGCCACCAGCGAGTGCCCGCCGAGCGCGAAGAAGTTGTCCTCCGCGCCGACGCGGGGCAGGCCCAGCAGGTCCGCCCAGACGTCCGCGACCCGCTGCTCCAGCGGCGTGCGGGGCGCCACGTAGGCGGTGAGCGACCCGAGGTCACCCTCTCCCGGCGCGGGGAGCGCGTTGCGGTCCACCTTGCCGTTGGGCAGGAGCGGCAGCGCGTCCATCAGCACGAAGGCGGACGGCACCATGTAGTCCGCCAGCCGGCTGGACAGGTACTCCGCGAGCGCGGCCGGGGTGACGGCCTCCGCCTCCTTGAGGACGGCGTAGGCCACCAGCCGCTTCGCGTGCCCCTTGTCCCCGCGAGCGATGACGACCGAGTCCCGCAGGTCCGGGTGCTGGGCGAGCGCGGACTCCACTTCGCCAATCTCGATGCGGAAGCCGCGGACCTTCACCTGGTGGTCGATGCGGCCCAGCACCTCGATGCTGCCGTCCTCCAGGAAGCGCACCAGGTCTCCGGTGCGGTACAGCCGCTGGCCGGGCTCCGTGGCGAACGGATCCGGCACGAACGAGCGGGCCGTCTTGAGGGGGTCCCCCAGGTAGCCGCGCCCCACGCCGACGCCGCCGATGTACATCTCCCCCGCGACGCCGATGGGCACCGGCTGCAGGAAGGTGTCCAGGATGTACGCCTGGAGGTTGGGCAGCGTGCCGTTGATGGGCAGGCTGGCCCAGTGCATGGAGGGCGCGGACCGCATGGGGTAGTGCGCGCTGTCGTCGGAGACCTCCGTGGCGCCGTAGGCGTTCACCATGGGCACGCCCGGCCAGAGCTTGAACCAGCGCGCGCACAGCTCCGGGAGGAGCGGCTCCCCGTTCACGATGAACCAGCGCATGGCGGAGAGGTCGTAGCGGCCGGGGTTGGCCTCCATCTCCTCCAGCATGATGCGCATGTGCGTGGGCACCGTCTCCAGGACGGTGACCCGTTCGTCCCGCATCTTCGCCAGCAGCTGGACGGGCTCCCACGCGGACTCGTCCTTGAAGATGGCGGTGCGCGCGCCCACGAGCAGCGCGCAGACGAACTGCCACACCGACACGTCGAAGCTGGGCGTGGCGATTTCGGCCACCACGTCCCGGGCGGTGATGCCCAGCGTGTCCTGCTTCGCACGCAGGTGGTTGAGCATGCCGACGTGTTCAATCATCACGCCCTTGGGCATGCCGGTGGAGCCCGACGTGAAGATGACGTACGCGAGCGCCTCCGGCGGCACGTGCACGTCCGGACGCGTCCAGGGGGCGTCCTGTTCCAGCAGCTCCGTCACCCGCGCCACGGGGCGGCCGGAGGCGATGTCCCGGGCGTCCGCGAGGTGGCGCTCCTCCGTGAGCAGCAGCACGCACTGGCTCTGCTCCACGACGGAGCGCAGCCGGTGCCGGGGCAGGGCCGGGTCGATGGGCACGTACGCCCCGCCCGCCTTCCAGACGGCGAGCATGGCGATGAGGAACTCCAGCTCCCGGTCCAGGAAGAGCGCGACGATGCGGTCCGTGGACACGCCCGAGGCCAGCAGGTGGTGCGCCAGCCGGTTGGCCCGCGCGTCCAGCTCCCGGTACGTGAGGGAGCGGCCTTCACACACGGCGGCGAGCGCGTCCGGCGTGCGGTCCACCTGGGCCTCGAAGACCTGGTGGAAGCACTCGTCGCGCCGCCAGGGCACGTCCGTACGGTTCCAGTCCAGCAGCTGGCGCTGGTGTTCCGCGGGGGTGAGCAGCGGCAGCCGGGAGAGGCGCTGGCGCGGGTCTCTCGCGGCGCCCTCCAGCAGCGTCTGGTAGTGGCCCGCGAGCCGCTGGACGGTGGCCGCTTCGAAGAGGTCGGTGTTGTACTCGAACCAGGCGACCAGGCCGTCCTTGTCCTCGGTGAGGCTCAGGGTCAGGTCGAACTGCGCGGAGCCCGTCTCCACGTCCACCGGCGTCAGCGTCAGGCCGTCCAGCTCCAGGCGGGGTGGGGGCATGTTCTGCAGCGCGAACATGACCTGGAAGAGGGGCGGGCGGCTCAGGTCGCGCGGCAGTTGCAGCGCCTCCACCAGTTTTTCGAAGGGGACGTCCTGGTGGGCGTAGGCGCCCAGCGTCGTCTGGCGCACGCGGCCCAGCAGCTCCACGAAGCGCGGGTCGCCGGAGAGGTCCGTGCGCAGGGCCAGCGTGTTGACGAAGAAGCCGATGAGCCCTTCGGTCTCCACGTGGCCGCGGTTGGCGATGGCGCTGCCGATGACGACGTCCTCCGTGCGCGCGTAGCGGCCCAACAGCACGTTGAAGCCCGCCAGCAGCGTCATGAAGAGGGTCACGTCCTGGCGGCGCGACAGCTGCTGGAGCGCGTCCGTCAGCGCCCTGCCCAGCTTCCAGGCGTGGCGTGCGCCCCGGTAGCGCTGCGCGGCCGGGCGGGGCCGGTCCGTGGGCAGCTCCAGCGAGGGCGGCGCTCCGGTCAGCTGCTGCTTCCAGTACGCCAGCTGCGCGTCCAGCCGCTCGCCGCGCATCCACTGGCGCTGCCACACGGAGAAGTCCCCGTACTGCACGGCCAGGGGCGGAAGCGCGGCGGCCTGCCCGGAGGTGAAGGCGCCGTAGAAGGCGGCCAGCTCGCGCACGAAGACGCTGATGGACCAGCCGTCGGAGATGATGTGGTGCATCGTGACGAGCAGCACGTGCTCCATGCCGCCCAGGTCCAGCAGGCGCGCGCGCAGGAGCGGACCCGTGGCCAGGTCGAAGGGCCTGCGCGCCTCCTCCTCCACGCGCTGGCGCACGGCGTCCTCGCTGGCGCCGGACAGGGCCTCCACGTGCACCGGCACCTCCACCGTGGGGTGCACCCGCTGCACGGGCTGTCCGTCCACCAGCGCGAAGGTGGTGCGCAGCGTTTCGTGGCGCTGCACGAGCGCCTGGAGGCTCTTCGCCATGGCCTGGACGTCCAGCGGCCCCAACAGCCGCACCGCGCCCGCGACGTTGTAGGCGGTGAGGCCGGGCTCCAACTGGTCGAGGAACCACAGCCGCTGCTGGGCGAAGGACAGCGGCAGGGCCGCGTCCCGCGGCGCGGGGACCAGCGGCGGCAGGGCGTCCCCCGAAGCCTCGGCGCGCGCGCTGTCCACGCGGGTGGCGAGCCCCGCCACCGTGGCCGACTCGAAGAGGATGCGCAGCGGCAGCTCGGTGCCCAGCGCGGAGTTGAGGCGGGACATCACCTGGGTGGCCAGGAGCGAGTGGCCGCCCAGCTCGAAGAAGTTGTCGTGCCGTCCCACGCGGGGCACGCGCAGCAGGCTCGCCCAGGTGCCGGCGATGAGCTCCTCCGTCGCGCCCTGGGGCGGCAGGAAGGCCTGCGCCGCCTGGGGGCGCAGGGGCGCGGGCAGCGCGCGCAGGTCCACCTTGCCGTTGAGGGTGAGGGGCAGCGACTCCAGCAGCATCCACGCCTGGGGGATGAGCGACTCCGGCAGCCGCTCCTTGAGGAAGCCGCGCAGCTCCTCGACGGTGGGCGCCGTCTGGCCCTGGCGCGGGACGACGTAGGCCACCAGCTCCCGGGAGGACGCGGCGGGGGCGTCCTCCCGCGTCAGGTTTCGGGCCGGCGGTTCACGCTGTTCGGAAGGGGATTCGGAGAGCCGGGGGTGCGTGGACGACATGTTGGAGCGGTCCTCGGGAGGATGGTCGGCGGAAGGAGGGACTGCGGCGCGCAGCCTTGGCTCAGAAGTAGGACTGGAGGACGCCACGGCGGCGCACGTCGAGCGTGGCGCAGTGGAACGAACCTCCCAGCCGGTAGAAGTTCGTGAAGTTGCAGGTGATGGGCTTGAAGCCCCAGTCCTTGAACGCGCGGATCAGCGTGTGCTCGTTCTTGTCCACGACGAGGCGCTGCTCATCGAGCATGAGGATGTTCATGCTCAGCCACTTGCCGCTGAAGTAGAGGATGAGGTCGTCCGAGGCGCAGGGCGGCGGCGCGCGGAGGATGTCCCACGACTTGAACATCCGCGGCAGCTCGTCCACGCGCTCCGGGTTCACCAGCAGCTTGCCGGGCGCCAGCGGCATGAACGTCGTGTCGATGTGCATGGGCTTGGTGTCCCGGCACTTCAGCTCGTGGATGCGGTACTCGCTGCCCAGGTGCCGCCGCAGCCACTCCACGCCGAACGCGTTCGTCACGTGGCTGCGGATGTAGAAGAGGTCCCGGCCGCAGCGCACGAAGTCCGCCGCGTCGAAGAGCGGCTCGAACTCCGTGAGGGCGTAGCGCATGGGCTCGTCGTCACCCGGCACCTCCCAGGTGTCGTCGAACGACTCGTCCGTCAGCTGCGGCTTGGGCGCGGAGGTCCACCGCGCGCCCGCGTGGAAGTACTCTTTCAATAGCTTCCGGTAGGGATGTACTTCGAAATAGCGGGAGCGCCACGGCATGGGCGTCTCGATGAGCTGGTCGCCCACGACGAGCAGCAGGTCCCGGGGCATGGCCGTGTAGAGGCCGCCCGGCGACTGCCAGTCCGGCGTGGAGAAGGGCTTCGTGTGCGAGACGCGCTCGGGGCGGCGGACGCGGATGCCCTCGGCCTCCAGGATGTGGGCGAACTCGTCCAGGTCCCGGTTGGCCGCGTCCACCATGTCCTGGGGGAAGGGCTTGCCGCCGTGCTCCTGGAAGAAGCCCCAGTGCTTGCGGGGCATGGTCGACTTGAGGGTCACGTGCCACGAGGGCACCGTGGCGCCGTCCGCGACGCCGACGATGACCTCCTCGAGCGGATCCCATTCGGTGTGCGAGGAGACCACCGGAAGCGACTGGGACTGCGGGACCAGCGACGGGTGCTGCGAGGCCAGTTGGAGGTTGGTGCGTTGCATGGCGTGTCTTCTCCGCGGGGGGTGAGGGTCAGGGCAGGGG
>NZ_RAWR01000440.1:0-1280 GCF_003986945.1 Corallococcus sp. AB018
CGGGAATTCCGGGCGCTGACGGGGCTGACGCCGGGGGCGTACGTGCGCGAGCAGGCGGAGGTCGGATTCGTCCAATCGCCGGAGGGGGCGGGTGCGTAAGGTGGGGGTGTTCCCACTTCGAGGAGGCACACCATGTCCACCGCACCGCAGCAGGCCGAGCAGCACCACCGCATCGACTACATCGAGCTTCCCGTGAAGGACATCGCGGAGGCGAAGCGCTTCTACGGCGCCGTGTTCGGCTGGAGGTTCGAGGACTACGGCCCGGACTACACGAGCTTCATGGACGGGCGGCTGAACGGAGGCTTCGACAAGGAGCGGGAGGCGTCGAAGGGCGGCGCGTTGCTGGTGCTCTATTCGAAGGACCTGGACGCGACGCTGGCGAAGGTACGCGAGGCCGGTGGGCGCATCGTGAAGGACACGTTCTCCTTCCCCGGAGGCAAGCGCTTCCACTTCACCGACCCCACGGGCAACGAGCTGGCGGTGTGGACGGAGCCTTGAGGCGCTGAACCAACGGTAGGGCGGGGAGTGCCGCGGTTCACGCGAGCTGTCGCGGTCCCAACACTCCCGGCCCTCCCGCGACGCGTGGTGCACGAGCGGGCGGGACGCGGAGTAATCCCGGATCGCTTGCGTTCCTGGCGCGCGGTAGAAGTCGGGCCGGCTCCTCCCTGGGAATGTCGCCCGTGCTCGTTACCGCCAACGCCACCGTCCTTCACGTCAACGACACGCCCGCGAGCCTCTATCTGGGGACCTTCTCGCTGCGTCAGGCGGGCTACCGCATGCTGGAGGCGGTCACCGGAGAGGAAGCCCTACAGGTCGCCTTCGATTCACGCCCTGACGTCATCGTGCTCGACGTGAAGCTTCCCGACATGAGCGGCTATGACGTGTGCCGGCGCCTGAAGGAGGACTCTCGCACCCGCGAGATCTCCATCATCCACACCTCCGCCACCTTCATCACCGCGGAGAAGAAGGTCGCGGGCCTGCGCGCCGGCGCGGACGTCTACCTCACCCAGCCGTTCGACCCCGAAGAGCTCATCGCCACCGTCAACAGCGTCCTGCGCCTGCGGCGCGTGGAGCGCGAGGCCCTGGCGAACGCCGCCCGCCTGGAGGAGGCCGACCGCAAGAAGGACGAATTCCTCGCCATGCTCGCCCACGAGCTGCGCAACCCGCTGGCCGCCATCTCCGTCGCGGTGCAGATGCTCGGACAGAAGGACTCGAACGGTCTGTCCGAAGCCGACGCGCGCCGCCGCGACATCATCGAGCGGCAGGTGAGCCACCTGCGC
>NZ_RAWR01000441.1:0-1528 GCF_003986945.1 Corallococcus sp. AB018
GCGGGGCGCTGCTCGTCGTGGGGCTCCTCCTCTTCCTGTGGCGTTACGCCCTCAAGCCGCGCGACCTGGACAACCGGCGCTACGGCCTGGCCCAGGTGCTGCTCCAGCGTCTGGAGATGGACCTGGCCCCGGACGCGCCGGTGCGGCTCAAGCTGGACCTGCGTCCGCCGGACGTGCTCGACAAGCGCGTGAATCAGGACATGGTGGGTTGGTGGAACACGGACTTCTTCGTCGACCCGTGGTTCACGCTGGAGACGCGGTTGGCGGACGGCGCCTTCGTGCGGATCCGCATGGTGGAGCGGCTCCAGAAGCGCGAGCGCTCCAAGACGAGCGCCAGCGGCAAGACGAAGACGAAGACCAAGCGCAAGGGCTTCGCCCGGCTGGAGGTGTCCGTGCGCGTGAAGCCGGAGCGCTACCCGGGACTGGAGCGGCTCAAGGTCCGCGCCACCGCCGCAACGCGCCTGCCCCGGAAGGTCGAATTGGAGCGGGTGCGCGTCGCCGCGGGCCGGCTGTCCCTGCGCGCCCGGCTGTCCGACGAATGGGTGGCGCGGCCGGGGCGCGAGACGGGAGACCCGGAGGCCCCCGCCTTCTGGAAGAATGCGCTGGAGAAGGACGACGCGTCCCGCACCGCGACGATGATGCTCCTGAGCATCTACCAGGTGCTGGGCTACACCCGCCGACGCGCGAAGCTGCAGGCCGCGCGCGGACGCCGTGAGTCGGTTTGACCCGCCCGGGAGCGCCTCCTACGCTCCCCAACCTGTCTCCGCTGAACAAGGCTCTCCACCGTGGCGCTCGACACCTCCGAATTCAAGAAGACGTATGTCTATGAAACCCGTGCCCCGGTGCCGGAGGTGCTGGCGGACCTGAGGGCGCTGGCGGGGTTGGACTCGCGGGCGGAGAAGACACGGATCGCGGTGGGGATCGGCTCCTGGGTCTTCTTGTGCCTCAGCATCTCGTTCACCGTCTTGACGCAGTGGCTGCTGGCCGCCGCGCTCTTCGCGACGAGCATCGCCCTCTGCATCCTCTGGATGCGCTCGAAGCACACGGACCTGGACAACCGGCGCTACGGGCTGGTGTCCGCGCTGCTCCAGCGGTTCCAGGTGGACCTGGACGCGAACGCGCCGGTGGACGTGAAGCTGGACCTGGCGCCGGAGGATGACGCGCGCAAGAGCGTGGGCAAGCTCAAGCGGGGGCGGTGGGACTGCGAGGACTTCACCGACGCGTGGCTGTCCCTGCACGGCCGCTTCGCGGATGGCACGCACCTGCACCTGTCCGTCGTGGAGCACGTCCAGAAGCGCAAGCGCTACGGCCGCGGCAGCAGCGGCAAGACGAAGCTCAAGACCAAGCGCAAGGGCAAGACGCTGCTCCAGGTGGGGCTGCGCGTGAAGCCGGAGCGCTTC
This sequence comes from Corallococcus sp. AB018, assembly GCF_003986945.1. Taxonomy (NCBI): domain Bacteria; kingdom Pseudomonadati; phylum Myxococcota; class Myxococcia; order Myxococcales; family Myxococcaceae; genus Corallococcus; species Corallococcus sp. AB018. The sequence goes on from NZ_RAWR01000441.1 coordinate 1,401, forward strand.
CCTGGACTGGCGGATCAGCGCGCGAACGCGAAGCAGGCCGTGCGGCTGCCCCCGGAGGTCGTGCTGTCTCGGCTGGACGTGACCCAGGACCGCGTGGCGATGCGCGCCCTGCTGGGGCGGGACGGGCG
>NZ_RAWR01000442.1:0-1476 GCF_003986945.1 Corallococcus sp. AB018
ACGTGGCCACTCCCGACCCAAGAGATGCGCGTATCGCGGAGTTGGAGCGACTGCTGAGCGCGGCGCTCGCGCGAATCGAGCAGCAGGAGGCTCGCATTGCGCAGCAGGAGGCTCGCATCGCGGAGCTGGAGGCGCGGCTGCGGAGTACCTCGCGCAATTCCTCGAAGCCTCCGTCCTCGGACCCACCCGGTACGCCGCCCAGGAAGTCGGAGCCGACGGGGCGTAAGCCCGGAGGCCAGCCCGGACACAAGGGCCGCAAGCGCGAGCTGATGCCGCCGGACAAGGTGACGCAGGTGGTTGCAGTGCCCGCACCGGAGCGTTGCACGGGCTGCACTGGCCCCCTGTTGCGACTGGAGAGCACGCCTCCCGCACGAATCCACCAGGTGGTGGAGTTGCCGCGCATCGTGCCCGAGGTGAGGCAGTACGAGTTGCACGCGGGCTGGTGCGCCGACTGTAATGCCTGGCGCTGCGCACCGCTGCCGGCGGGCGTACCCGAGGGCAACTTCGGGCCGCGCCTGACGGGCCTCATCGCGCTTTGCACCGGGCGCCTGCGCTTGTCCAAGCGGTTGGTGCAGGAGTTGCTGGAGGACGTGCTGGGCGTGGAGCTGGCACTCGGCAGCGTCAGCAACCTCGAGCAGTGGGTGAGCCAGGCTCTCGCGGCTTCCGTGAGTGAGGCGCGCGCCTACGTCCAGACGCAGCCCGCCGTGCATCAGGATGAAACCGGCTGGTGGCAGAAGCATGCACGCGCCTGGCTGTGGGTCGCCAGCACCACGACGGTGGCTGTCTTTCTCATCGTCAAGAGTCGCGGCAAGGCCGTCGCCCAGACGATGTTGGGCCAGGGCTTTCGGGGCACGCTCATCTCCGACAGGTGGTGTGCCTACAATTGGGTGCACGCCCTCAAACGGCAGGTCTGCTGGGCGCACCTGGTGCGCGAATTCGAAGGCTTCGTCGAACGTGGAGGGGAGGCGAAGCGGCTGGGAGCGCGACTGCTGGCGGAAGTCTTCGTCCTCTTCGAATGGTGGCATCTGGCCCGCGATGGGCTCCTGAAGCGCGCCACCTTCCAGCGCAAGATGCGCCCTCTCATGCGCGAGGTGGAGCGACTCCTGGCGGAGGCCGCGCAGGTGTGCCCGAAGCCGGTGGCCGGCACCGCCAGGGAAATCCTCAAGCTCAAGGAGGCGCTCTGGACGTTCGTCTATACCGAGGGCGTCGAGCCCACCAACAACCTCGCCGAGAGGGACCTGCGCCATGCGGTCATCTGGCGCAAGACGAGCTTTGGCACCCAGAGCGAGGACGGCAGCCGCTTCGTCGAGCGCATCCTCACGGCCGTGATGAGCCTCAGGAAGCAGGAGCGCAACGTGCTTGACGCTCTCACTGCGTCCCTTGAAGCCCATCTCCACGGCGCTCCCGCACCATCGCTGCTGCCCGGAACCTGAATCCAGCTCACGCTCGCGGTCGCCCAGCCCCCTGAACGCTTAC
>NZ_RAWR01000443.1:0-1444 GCF_003986945.1 Corallococcus sp. AB018
GCAATGCCGATCAGATAGGTGGGCCTTGCGAGGACCTACCGCCATGGTTGAGGGTGTGGCGATCTCATTCTTGGAGATCGCCGCATGGGGCTTTCCCAGGCCATCCAGGGCGCTGCCATGGTGGCCCCCGAGCAGTTCGACCGGTTTCGGCAGCACATCGACCCGGTATGGGTGGAGGAAGCCGTGGTGGCCACCGGCTTTGCCTCGATACGCCGTCGGCGCCTGCCGGCTGACCAGGTCATCTGGTTGGTGGTGGGCATGGCACTGATGCGCAATGAGTCCATCCAGCGTGTCGCCTCCCTGCTGAATGTGGCGTTGCCGACGGGGACGGGCTCGACGGACGTGGCGCCGAGCGCTTTGACCCAGGCGCGCCAGCGCCTGGGCGATGAGCCGATGGAGTACCTCTTCAATACGACGGCTTCGGCGTGGGCCCACCGCAGCGCCAGGGCGCGCCCCTGGCACAAGCTGGCCGTCTATGCCCTGGATGGCACGACGGTGCGGGTGCCGGACTCGCCCGACAACTGGAGTCAGTTCGGTGGCAGTCCGGGCAACGGCACTCGCGCCGGTAGCGCCTATCCTACGGTGCGGGCGGTGGCGCTGATGGCGGCACGCTCCCACCTGGTGGCGGCGGTGCGCTTTGGGGCCTACGCCACGGGAGAGGTGACACTGGCTGCGGAGCTATGGAGCCAGCTGCCAGAGAATTCCGTCGTCATCGTCGACCGCAACTTCACCGCGGTCCGCGACCTGATGGAGATTGCCACGGGGGCCAAGAACCGGCACTGGCTGGTGCGGGCCAAGGCTCATATGAAACCCGTCCGGGTCGAGAAGCTCGGTCAGAACGATGACCTGGTGGAGCTGCCGGTCACCCGCTCCATGCGTGCTTCGAGCGCCAAGCCCCTGCCCGAAGCCGTCCGCATGAGGGCCATCCGCTACCAGCGACCGGGCTTTCGTGCCGGAGTGCTGCTGACGTCGCTGTTGGACCCGAAGAAGTACCCGGCCCAAAAGATTGTCCAGCTGTACCACGAGCGATGGGAAATCGAGCTGGGGTACGACGAAATCAAGACGCACCTCTTGGACCGGCAGGAAGCCATCCGCAGTCGCACGCCCCAAGGCGTCCGGCAGGAAGTCTGGGGCATTCTGCTGGCCTACAACCTGGTACGCGTGGAGATGGAACGGGCTGCGGACGAAGCCGGCGTGGAGCCGACGCGCATCAGCTTCGTCAATGCGCTGGCGCTCATCCGAAACGCATGGCTGGTCTGGTCGACCCCGCCGCTGGCACCCGGGCGGATTCCAGAGCACCTGCTCGATTTGCGCAGGCACCTGGGGTTGCTGCTGTTACCGGAACGAAGGAGCGAGAGGCGCTTCCCACGAGTCGTAAAAATCAAGATGAGCAACTACGACAAGAAGTGGGTGAAGCGCCCTCGCCCTAACTGACCGGCATTGG
>NZ_RAWR01000444.1:0-1423 GCF_003986945.1 Corallococcus sp. AB018
TACGACTTGGTCACATCCGAGAGGGCAGCTCAGGCGGAGCTCTGGGGTTGATGGCCGTGTTGCAGAGGGGGCAGATGCCAATCTGCCTGAGGAGAAGGGGCTGCAACGCGCGTCGTACCATCGGTAGCGTCCAGTGCACTCTCTTCCGGGGGGAAAAGCGCCCGACGGAGCGCGAGGAATCCGTGGGCCACGGCGCAGAGGGTGGCGTGGTGATGGAAGCCACGCCACGTGCGTCCTTCGAAGTGGTCCAGACCGACTTCCCCCTTCATCTCTTGGTAGTCGCGCTCGATGCGCCAGCGCAACTTGGTGAGGCGCACGAGGTGCTTCAGGGAAATGTCCGCAGGCAGCGTAGACAGGTGGAACTTGGTGGGCGCCTTCTCGTGCCTGGGCCATTCGCACAGCAGCCACTGCTCGTCGCCCGGGGCCAGGCCCAGATGGTGTCGATGGGCAGTGCGGATGCGCAGGGCCGCGAAGCGCGAGCGCCGCGGGCCCTTGGACCCTTCACTCCAGCTGACCCACTTCCAGGCGGTTTTCGGCAGGTCGGCGGCGAGCTTCTCGACAGCAACGGGTTTCGCGTCTCCATAGCGGTAGCGCTTGCGGACGGGCCCACGCATCCCCGGTGGCTTCGGAGGAATGGGCGGAACGACGAAGCCCGGGGGCCAGACGACGCAGTCGCCTTGAATGCCGACGATGTACGGCAATCCGCGGCGCGTGAGCTCCGCACGGAACTCGACTTCGTTTCCGTACCCTGAGTCGGCCAGCACCATGTGCCGCTTCACTCCCCATCCCCGTGCATGCTCCAGCAGCCCCAGGGCGATGTCCCGCTTCGTCTCGAACGATACGTCCTCCGGCACGCCCGCCTTGCGCAAGCGCTCCGGGTCGGCCGTCCACTCCACTGGCAAGTACAACCGCATTCCGATGCAGCCGCTGCCCTTCTCACTCGCCAGATGCAGACTGACGGCGACCTGGCAGTTGTCGATGCGGCCCAGAGTGCCCGAGTACTGCCGGACCACGCCCACCGAGTGCCTGCCCTTCTTGGGGAAACCCGTGTCATCCAGCACCAGGGCCTCGACGTCCGGCAGGTCCTCCTCCAGCTTCAGTGCCAGCCGGCGCATGACCTCGTCGTCCGCCCACGCACTGCCGCTGATGCACTGCTGCAGGCGCTGGCGCATGGCCTCCTTCTCGGAAGCCTCCTTCACCAGTCGCCCAGCTATCGGGTCGATGCTCTTGCGCTCGCCTTCCAGCAACAGGCCCTTGACGTACCAGTCCATGGCCCGTCGCCGTTCGACTCGGCCCAGGCCCGAGAACATCGACTCGAGGAAGCTCTCCAGCTCCCCCTCCAACCGCTTCAGTTGCGTCGGTGTCATGCAGGGGGAACAGTCCGCCCACCCTCACGCATTCTTGATGTGACCAAGTCGTACTA
>NZ_RAWR01000445.1:0-1277 GCF_003986945.1 Corallococcus sp. AB018
CTGGGAGTAGCCCGGTTCCGTGGACACCCGAGATGTGATGGAAGGAGCACGGGATGTCCGCGAACGAGGAGAAGTCGAAGAAGGCCCGTCGGCCGCGCCGAGAGTTCTCGGTCGAGTACAAGGCCCAAGCGGTGAAGCTGGTGGTGGAGGAGGGCAAGTCCATCCCCCAGGTGGCCCGGGATTTGGACCTGACGGAGTCGGCGCTGCGGCTGTGGGTGGAGCAGATGAAGACGGACCGGGGCGAGGGCAAGCCCGGCGCGTTGACGACAGTGGAGCGCGAGGAACTCGCCCGGCTGCGCAAGGAGAACCGCGAGCTGCGGATGGAGCGGGAGATACTAAAAAATGCGGCGGCCTTCTTCGCGAAGGAGATGAAGTGAAGTTCACCTTCATCCACGCGGAGAAGGCCCTCTACCCGGTAGCTGTCCTCTGTCGTCACCTGGGCGTCTCGCGCAGCGGCTACTACGCCTGGGCGAAGAGACCCGAGTCTGAGCGCAAGAAGAGCGACCGGGCCCTCAGCACCGAGGTGCTGGCCATCCATCAGGAGAGCCGAGGCACGTACGGCGCTCCGCGCGTGCATGCGGAGCTGAAGGCGCGAGGCCGGCGCGTGGCTCGCAAGCGCGTGGCGCGACTGATGCGCCAGGCGGACGTGCGCGCTCGGTCCCGGCGCCGCTTCGTGCGGACCACCGACTCGGCCCACCGCCATCCGGTGGCGCCGAATACGCTGGAGAGGAACTTCCGACCCGGCCAGCCCAACCGCACGTGGGCCGGCGACATCACCTACGTGTGGACCGAGGAGGGCTGGCTGTACCTGGCGGTGCTGCTGGACCTCTTCAGCCGCAAGGTGGTGGGCTGGGCCATGGGCGAGCGAATCGACCGCGAGTTGGTGCTGTCCGCGCTCGACATGGCGCTCCTGGGACGGCCTGCGCCAGCGCTCCATCACTCCGACCGCGGCAGTCAATACGCGAGCGAGGACTACCGCCGGCTGCTTGAGGCGCGAGGCATCGAGTGCAGCATGTCGCGCAAAGGCAACTGCTGGGACAACGCGGTGGCGGAGAGCTTCTTCTCCACGCTGAAGCTGGAACTCGTCTACGTCACCCGCTTCAAGACGCGCGAGCAGGCACGGTGCGCACTGTTCGAATACATCGAGGTATTCTACAACCGGAAGCGGCGCCACTCCGCCCTGGGCTACCTCAGCCCCATCGAGTTCGAGCGAGTGGCCACAACGAGTAGGCTGGCCGCGTAACCAACCTGTCTACGGAACCGGGTCACGCCCAGAC
>NZ_RAWR01000446.1:0-1273 GCF_003986945.1 Corallococcus sp. AB018
TGGGCCTGCTCCGGTTCGGTGGACAGGTTGACTACGCTGCCAGCCTCTTGGTTGCGGCCCTCCGCTCGTATTCCACTGGGCTGACGTAGCCCAGGGCGGAGTGGCGCCGCTTCCGGTTGTAGAACACCTCGATGTACTCGAACAGCGACTGCTTCGCCGCCTCGCGTGTCTTGAAGCGGGTGATGTAGACGAGTTCCAGCTTCAGGGTGGAGAAGAAGCTCTCCGCCACGGCGTTGTCCCAGCAGTTGCCCTTGCGCGACATGCTGCATCCGATGCCGTGCGCCTCCAGCAGCTGGCGGTAGTCCTCGCTCGCATACTGGCTGCCACGGTCGGAGTGGTGCAGTTGCGGAGCGGGACCGCCGAGCAACGCCATATCGAGCGCGCTCAGCACCAGGCCGCGGTCGATTCTCTCGCCCATCGCCCAGCCCACCACCTTTCGACTGAAGAGGTCCAAGAGCACGGCCAGATACAACCAGCCCTCCTCGGTCCAGACGTAGGTGATGTCGCCCACCCATGCGCGGTCGGGCTGGCCTGGCTGGAAGTTCCTCGCCAGGGAGTTGGGCGCCACGGGGTGGCCGTGCGCGGAGTCGGTGGTCCGCACGAATCGACGCCGGGTGCGAGCGCGCAGGCCCGCCTGGCGCATCAGCCGAGCCACTCGCTTGCGGGCGACCCGCCGGCCGCGCGCCTTCAGCTCCGCGTGGACTCGCGGAGCGCCATACCTGCCCCGGCTCTCCTGGTGCACGGCGAGCACCTCGACGCCCAGTGCCCGGTCGCTCTTCTTGCGCTCGGACTCGGAGCGCTTCGCCCAGGCGTAGTAGCCACTGCGAGAAACCTCCAGATGACGGCAGAGGGAGGCTACCGGGAAGAGGGCCTTCTTCGCGTCGATGAAGGCGAACTTCATTTCATCTCCTTCGCGAAGAAGGCCGCCGCATTTTTTAGGATTTCTCGCTCCAGCCGCAGCTCCCGGTTCTCCTTGCGCAGCCGGGAGAGCTCCTCGCGCTCCCCTGTCGCCAGCGCTCCGGGCCTGCCCTCACCCCTGTCCGTCTTCGTCTGCTCGACCCACAGCCGCAGCGCCGACTCCGTCAGGTCCAAGTCTCGGGCCGCCTGGGGGATGGACTTGCCCTCCTCCAGCACCAGCTTCACCGCCCCGGCCTTGTACTCCGCCGTGAACTCCCGGCGCGGCCTGCGGGGCTTCCTCTGCTTTTCGTCAGTCGCGGACATCCCGTGCTCCTTCCATCACATCTCGGGTGTCCACGGAACCGGGCCAGGCTCA
>NZ_RAWR01000447.1:0-1264 GCF_003986945.1 Corallococcus sp. AB018
CTGAGCCATCCCCTCATATGAAACCGAGCGCTTCTTTGAAGACAGGGTGCTGATGGAGGAGTTCGGCGAAGCGCTCGACAAGCGGAAGCAGTCGCTCCTCCTTCATCATGGGAATGGCTTGGTAATACATGCAGCCCTGTCGGAAGAGCGAGTAGGTGCGCGTCTTGGCTGTGTTGGCCTTCAAACCCTTCTCCATCCCGAGACTCTCCCCCGCGGCGCCCAGCAGCGTCAGCAGCACCTGGGACAAGGCGCTCACCAGCAGCAGCCTGTCTCTGCGCTCGGGACTCTTCACGCGCACCGTGGACAGTCCCATCCCGAATCTCAAGTCCTTGACGTCCCGGAACGTCTCCTCGCACGAGAAGCGCCGGGCGTAGAGGTCCACCACCTGGCGCGCGCTGGAGGCTCCCAGGCTGGTGGCCAGACACCACGGCTCCTTCATTCCCTTCTGGTGCACCAGCACCACCGCTGGCACCGGCGTGCGGTCCGCCGTCACATGCACGTCCATCAGCTTCTTGGCGTGCCCGCTGGTGGGAATCCACTCGGCCGCGGGACACCCGGTGCCGCCGGCCACCTCCACCCGCACGTCCTTGCGAAAGCGCACCACGTACTCGAAGCCCGCCTGGGCCAAAAGGGCATACAACCGCTGGTCCGCGAAGCCCCGGTCCGCCAGCACCGTCACCTTCACCCCTTCGGGCACGCACTCCTTGAGCCGCAGCAGCAGCTCATCCTCCGCCTGGGCGCGGTTGCCCGCCAGCGCGCTCTTCTGCAGCGTCATCCACAGCAGGGGCGTGGTGCGTCCATGCGAGGTGACGAGGCTGGCCACCAGGGTGGTGTGGTCATCGGCCTCGAAGTCCGTCCAGTCCAACGCCACCAGCGCCTCGGTGCGCTCGGCCAGCACGTATGGCACCCACGAGGCCGCCAGCTTCCACACGTCCACCGCATCGTTGGACAGCAGCCGGTCCACCTGCTTGATGCCGTGCTTCTGCACTCCGCCTCGCGCCCACGCCAGCGCCTGGCCAATGGCGTGCACCGACAGCGACGCGGCGTGCACCACGCCCAACGTCGCGTGCGCCAGCGACAGCACCCTCTTGGCGTGCAGGTCTTCCTCGAACAGGCTCTCCAGGAACCTCAGCACCTGCTCTTCGTTGATGGCCACTTTGCGTCCCCGCATGGCCTCTCTTACTGCTCCCCACCACTCCGCCTCGCACGCAGCTGTCAGGTAGGCGTCTGGCGATCCGCTCGCTTAAATGCGGGGATCACTCAG
>NZ_RAWR01000448.1:0-1206 GCF_003986945.1 Corallococcus sp. AB018
TCTTGAGGCCAAAATAGAGTTATTTTCAGACTGTAAATAGAGCAACTTCTGGCAGCAAACAAAGAGGTTTCTGAAGAATGTTCTCGCTTGTGCTCATGCGACTCTGCACCTCTCATTCAAGTCCTTTAGATTAGTAGCTTTGAGATTCATATTTTGTAATAATTAGTTCATTCATTTGTGTTTGTAATAATTAGTTAATTAGGACATTCATTCGAACCTTCTTGTGCGAGGGCAAATTTGTAATATTTGAATGTCTTCCAACCCCCACTTCTTTCTCCCTTTTACTTACCTGCTTTGATGGTTAGTATTAGGGCATGTTTAATTTAGCATACCTTATGCTATGCATGCGTGCATCCATTCATTTGTCTTGCATGCACCGGGCTCGGCGCATCATACTAACTGCATTGTATTTCAATTCAAAGTTGAATACATGTTATCTGTTGCATCTCATATGCCATCTTAGAATAGCCGAGCCTATTTTAGTTGCATTTTGCATGTGTTGCATTAGGCATTTCTGTATACTTAGGATCATGCATGATTTCTAATGAGTTTCTGTTTTGGCTTGGAGTACTCGGTAAGTTTATGCTTTAGCATCCTTGCATGCGTGTGAGTGACTGCCATGATAGCATGCTTACCATGAGGCTAATTGCTTATGTGATATAACTGCCTGAATGCCTGTGGGTGAAGGTTGGATTGTTTGAGTTGGAAAAACTCGTTGAAATCCGTGTTTTAGCCTACTTGCGAGTAGCAAATTCCAAAGCATTTTCAAAACAAACGGATATGCAATGTTTCTTTCCAAATTAGGCAATCTAGTCTATACTTGTTTGCTGTGCGCATAACATAGTAATTCTAGGCTAATAATCGGAATAAGAACACATAACGTTTTCAAAAATGGATATCACGGTTAGTAGAGGCCGATCTTCGGATCGGGCGAGAGGGGGTGCTCATAGCTGACCTTCCCCAATCGTACCCAAGCTCCCGAGCCGAGGCAACTTTGGTGATGACGGACACGTGGCCTTAGGCACCGAGTCAGGGTTTCCTAAATTTCCCCAAAATAAAATATTTAGGTGGCGACTCTGTATCTGGCAAAGCAGTCCATGTTTGGCACTTCTTTTTCAAAAATCAGTTTTCTCAAAACGATTTGCCGGATTTGGACTCTTTGGTTCAGATTAAGAACCGTGACATTTAAGAGTCCGAGCTGTAGTG
>NZ_RAWR01000449.1:0-1186 GCF_003986945.1 Corallococcus sp. AB018
CTAAGCCATCCGGGGTAAATCTTTGCCTAGGGAGGTAGCATCCACCGCTGCCCTGCAGGAGGGCAGGAGGAGCGGTGGATGAGCCGAAGCGGCAACCACCTCAAAGTGACGGTGCCACAGCGCCGAGCACTTCAGCGGCTGGCACGAGGTGCTGGCTCGGTAGCCGCAGGGCTCCGGGCCACTATCGTCCTGTTGAGTTGCGCCGGGGATAGCGCGGCGCATATCGCGCGGGCGCTGGGCGTCAGTCCCCGGATGGTGCGCGACTGCCGACGGCGATGGCGGCTGGGCGGCCTGGCTGGGCTGGAGGATGCCCGCCGACCGGGTCGACCGTCGCGAGCGGACGCCGCCTATGTGCGCTTGCTGGTGCGGACGGTGCAGAAGGACCCGCGGCAGGTGGGGTACGCCTTCTCGCGGTGGACGGCTCCGCGGCTGTCCGAGTACCTGCGCCAAGAAACGGGCATCGTACTGAGTGCCTATTGGGTGGGCGAGTTGCTGCGGATGCACGGCTTCGTCTGGAGACGCTCCAAGCGCACCACCAAGAACCTGGTGGACGAGGGGGAAAAAAGAACGAGCCCGACGCCGACTGCGCGCTCTGGAGAGGGCCGCTTGCCAGCCGGGCGCGGACTTCGAGTTGTGGTACGGCGACGGGGTGCGATTCGACTTGTTGCCCGTCGTGCGCCAGATGTGGCGCAAGAGGGGGCAACGCCTGCTGGTGGAGACGCCCGGCAAGAACGAGCGGGTCGCCGTCTGCGGCGCCTACCGCTTCCCGGACGGCCCTTTTCTCTTCAGCCACCAGCCGCGCAGCGTCAACTCCGGCCTCTTCGTCGCACTGGTACGTAAACTGAGAGCTCGCGCCCAGGCCACCGGCAAGCGAATCGTGCTCGTGCTCGACAACGACGGGTCCTTCACTTCCAAGCTCTCCACCCAAGTACTCCAGGAGGTGGAGGCGTGGGTGCGCCCCTTCTGGCTGCCGAAGTACACCTCGGAGACACTCAACCCGATTGAGAGCCTCTGGGGCCACCTCAAGGAGGCGTACTTCAGCCGCATGCTGACGAAGCGGCGGGAGGACTTCTACGCTGCTGCCGTCCACCTCCTGGCGCAGTTGGGCCGCCCAGGAGGCTTCCGACGTCTCATCTCCTCTGCCCGCACTCGTTGGGTAGGCAAAGATTTACCCCGGATGGCTTAG
>NZ_RAWR01000044.1:0-49541 GCF_003986945.1 Corallococcus sp. AB018
CCAGGATCAAACTCTCCAATTGTATTCTTGGTTTGCTTGAACCGGCGTTCCCCGAGACCCGGCTAAGGAGTCTCGGCTCGCTGATTCGTCGGCACCTCCCTCTCGCTGCGCTTTTCAGCGCTGCTCTTGAGGTGAAGCGCCCTCAAAAAATTGACTGCGGGTTTCCGCAATCCATTACTGCTTGGGCTTGCTATTTGGTTTTCAAAGACCGAGCCGCTTGTTGCGACTTTGTTGCTTGCCGGCTTGTTTCGTCCGGCGGGGTTGCAGCTTCTATTTCAGTTCGCAGTCAGCGTCAACTTCGCTTTTGCGTCCTGCAGGCTTCTTCGAAGTTCGTCGGCGCCGTCCAGTGACTTCCGCCGCTTCTTTTCGAAGGGGAGCGGCTTCTACTTCAGCGCCGCGTTCCCTGTCAACCGCTTGCTGTCAGCTTTCCTCACCGCTTTGCGTCCGTCGTGTTGCTTTCCGGACTGCTGCTTCTTCGGTGGGGCGCGGCTTCTATCTCTTCGCCGCGTTCGCTGTCAACTCGCTTGGTTGACTGCCCTATTTTCTTTTCGGTGCTGCTCTCTCCCCGAAGTGCCTTCCGCGCCAGTGCGCGGGCTTCGAGGTGAGGGGCGCGGCTTCTACCTCTTTGCCGCGTTCGGGATCAACAACCTTCGTCGATCCTTTTCTTCCCCCGCGCTGACCTTCCGAGGCCCAGGGGCCCGCCGGTCGTCGCGGAGGGGGCACTCTCTAACGCTTCAGGCCGAAGACGTCAAACCTTCGTTTGAGCCGAACCTGATCATTGGCGCTCCGACGAATAGAGGCATGAACGCCTGGCCGCTGACAGGGCTGCTGGCCGCTCCGTCGGTACGGACACGACAAGGCCCCCGACCCGGTGACAGGTCGGAGGCCCTTTCTCCCTACGGATGCCGCTTCAGCTCACGGCGTCGCGGGGTCGAACGTGGAGATGCTCCAGCCCATGCGCTCGTGGCCGAACTTGTTCCAGTCCGGGTTCTTGCCGTTGACGACCTGGGCGTCCGTGTAGGACGGCGCTCCGGAGCCGGAACCGGAGCCGGAGAAGATGTTCACGCTGATGGTGGAGCCCGTGTACGTGGGGTGCGTGTTGTCCGACTGGATGTAGTCGTAGCTGGTGCTGCTGTTCGCCAGGTGGCCGTTCGCGTCGCGCAGCGTGCTGCGCAGGGTGACGCTGATGCGCTGCACGTAGGCGTCCTCGGTCTCGCCGGCGCGGTACGCAATGGCCTCGGAGTCAATCTGGCCGTCGCCGTTGCGGTCGTAGTCGGAGGCCATCATCTCCGCGAAGGCGTCCGAGCACTTGAAGCCGTACTTCGCCGCCAGGTTGCAGGCACGCCAGTTGCTGCGCGCCAGCAGCGGCAGGAAGTACTGCTGCTTGTTCACCTTCTGGCCCGTCGTCGCGTCCGTGCAGGCCGTCAGCACGTTGTCCGCGTCATAGCCGGGGTAATAGATGTTGGAGATGACCTTCACCTTGGCGGTGGTCGCGTACTGGTTGATGGTCTGCATGCCACGTTCCATGTACGTGGTGCAGGTCGCCAGCGCGTTCTGCAGGCCGCTGTAGTTACAGGTGCCGGTCTGGTCGGTGAACGCGCTGCGGGCCTGCAGGTAGTCGTTGCCGCACATCTCGAACATCACGACGCGCGTCTTGGCGTCCTGCATGTAGGAGCGCTCGGAGACGATCTTGTTGTTGTAGATGTCGTCCGCCTTCGCGCCGGACTTCGTGCGGCGGATGACCTCCACGTTGGCGCCCCACTTCTTCGCCGCGTACTCACCCTCCACCACCGGGGCCGCACGACGCCCCACGCTGGAGATTCCGCCGTTGTAGCCGGCGAAGATGGAGTCGCCGTAGGCCACCACCCGGTACGTCTGCGACGCCGAGCGGTTGATGGTCCACGACGTGTTCTGGTTGATGGTGCTGGCCAGCGCGGTGCCACTGAGGGTGGTGGCGGCGAGGACGGCGGCGAGGGACAGCCCGCTGCGACGAACGGACATACCGGCTCCTGAAGAGGTAGGGGGTTCCCGCCCCGGCAATGGGGAGAGGCCGCGCACGGTACACGGCTTTGATTCAGGAATCACTCCGCAGACCGGAATTAACTCCGCACTATGTATTCCATGTTGAACACGAATTCCGCCATGGTGCGTCAGAGGGGTGTTTTCGCGCGCCCTTCTCTGACGCGGCGCTTCCGGTTGACGCGTTGTTTCACGACTGGAGTGCGCCCATGAACATCTCCGGGAGCGCCCGAGCACTGGGCCAGTGGCTGCTGTTGGGCGCCATCGTGGGGGGCGTGTGCGGCGTGGCGTCCGCGGTGTTCCTGGCGCTGCTGGAGGAGGCCACGGAGTTCCGGCTGGCGCATGAGTCGCTGGTGTACGCACTGCCCGTGGCGGGACTCGTCCTGGGCGCGGTGTACGGCCGGTGGGGCGCGTCCATCCGGGGCGGCAACAACCTGGTCCTGGACACGGTGCATGAGGGCGACGCGGTGATTCCCCTTCGCATGGCGCCCATGGTGCTGCTGGGCACGGTGCTCACGCACCTGTTCGGAGGGAGCGCGGGACGCGAGGGCACCGCGGTGCAGATGGGCGCGAGCCTGGCGGACCAGATTGCCTGGCGCTTCCGCGTGGCTCCGGAGATCCGGCGCGAGCTGCTGGCGGCGGGCATCGCGGGCGGCTTCGGTTCGGTGTTCGGCACTCCGCTGGCGGGCACGGTATTCGGGCTGGAGGTCGTGTGCGTGGGTCGACTGGGCTACGAGGCGCTCCTGCCCGCGCTCACGGCCGCCGTCGTGGGCGACCTGGTGACTCAGGGGCTGGGCATCCATCACACCGCGTACCCGGTGCCTCAGGCGCTGGCGCTGACGTTGCCCGTGCTGGGCAAGTGGCTGGTGTTCGCGGTGGGCATCGCGGGCGTGGCGGTGGCCTTCATCGAGGGCACGCATGGACTGAAGCGGGTCCTGGAGCGCCGTGTGCCGTGGCTTCCCGTGCGCATGGCCCTGGGCGGCCTGGGGGTGGTGGGGCTCTGGAAGCTCGCGGGCACCAGCGACTACCTGGGCCTGGGCGTGCCCGGCATCCTTCGCGCGTTCGAGGATGTGTCGCTGCCTTGGGGGACGTTCGCCTGGAAGCTCGTGTTCACGGTGGTGACGCTGGGCGCGGGTTTCCTGGGCGGGGAGGTGACTCCGCTGTTCTTCATTGGCGCGGCGCTGGGCAATGTCCTCGCTCGGCTGTTGGGACTTCCCGTGGACCTGGGCGCGGCGGTGGGCATGGCGGCGCTGTTCGCGGCGGCCGCCAATACGCCGCTTGCGCTGTCGCTGATGGCGGTGGAGCTGGTGGGCGCCTCCGTGCTGCCTCACGTGGCCATCGTCGCCACGGTGGCGTACCTGCTCACGGGCCACCGGGGCATCTATCCGTCGCAGCGCATCGCCCGGAAGAAGCTGGGCGGGCCTCTGCTGGACCGTATCGTCACGTTGCGCGACCTGCACGCGGCGCCCCGGGAGGAATCCGAGGCGCCTCGCTGACGGTCGCTACTTGGAGGGGACGAGCCCCTCCGTGTGCCAGAACTCCACGTGCCCGGTGTCCAGCGAGTAGATGGCGGAGACGACCGCGAGTTCGCCCGCGTCGACCTTGGCCTTGAGGAGCTGGGAGCGCTCGGTGAGCTGGCGGGTGACGGCGTCCACGTTCGCGTGCGAGGCCTTCACCACCTTGGGGTCGTGCTTGTCCGCGTCCGTGAGGTGGGCGTCGATGAGGTTGCTCTTCACGGCGGAGACGAGCGCGTCGAGGTTGGGCGAGCCGGTGCTCTGGCCGTCCGGAATGGTGAGACCCGCCTTCACGGCGCCGCAGGACTCGTGGCCCATGATGACAATGAGGCGCACGCCCAGGTTGGCGACGCCGTACTCGATGCTGGCGACGACGAGGGGCTCCAGCTCGTTGCCGGCCTCGCGCACGACGAAGAGCTCACCCAGGCCCTGGTCGAAGACGAGCTCCGGGGGCACTCGCGAGTCGCTGCAGGTGACGACGATGGCGTGCGGGTGCTGCTCGTTGGCCAGCGCGTGGCGCACCGCGAGGGTCTGCGCGGGGTGGCGTGCCACGCCCTTGGTGAAGCGCAGGTTGCCCTGCTCCAGCCGGTGGAAGGTGACCGGCGGCGCTTCGGGCTTCACGGCGGGGTGGGCTGGATGCGGGTCCTCGGCGAGCGCGGGCATGGCGAGGCCCAGCAGCGCGATGGCCGCAGCGGTGCGAAGAAGAGGAATCATGGGGTGTGACCTGGGGTGGGGTGTACGCCAGGACGCGAGTCCAAGCGCCCCTCAGGGGTAACAGGGCGGCGGACCGGAAACCATGGACTCCACGACACTCCGCCGTCGCACGTCCTCCTACCTGAGGTTCAGGGCACGGTCTGAGCCGCCAGCCCCACGGCTCTGTCGTCCCTCCGCCTCAGCTCCGGGGTGGCTACCCGGAACTCCGCGGGCAGCATCCTCAGGATGCGTTCGCGGCGGTATCGGGCGCTTGCCAGGCGCTGCTCCAGGGCGGCCTTCTCGGCTCGGGTCGCCTTGTCGGGCGTCTCGGTGCGCTGGGTCAGTGCGGCCAACCTTCGTGATACCTCTTCAATCTCGCGGTCGATGAGTACCGGTTGGATGTTCCGCTTCGCTTTCGCCTTGCGGCCCTGGGCGTTGTTTTCAATCCAGACCGGCAACACTGAAACATCCGCCAGGGACACCGGGGCTCCGGGCTCCGCCCTGGTCACTCCGACTCGCAGGAGCAGTGTGTCTCTCTTGTCTCCGTCCTTGCCCAGCTGCCCCTTCACGTGACGGTAGAAGCGCGCCTGGTTCGCCACCAGGTTGCCCAATGAGTAGGCGATGAAACCCCGGCGCCCGGACTTCGTCGTGTACGCCTCCAATGGCTGCAACACGTGCGGATGGTGGCCGATGACCGCGAAGGCTCCTGCTTCCAGGAAGGACTGCCCCAGGGCCCTGTCCAACGGGTGCGGCGTGTCCGTGTACTCGCGCCCCCAGTGCCCCATCACGAAGAGCGCGTCACACTTCGCTGCCGCTGCTCGCACCCGCTCCAGTGCTTCCTCCGGTTTCAGCCCCCTTCTCGAGGCGTGCTCCGGGTAGGGCAACAGCGCCACGTGCGGCGCGTCCGATTCCTTCGGGTTGCTGAAGCCGTTCAGGCTCCTCGTGAAGGAGAGGAAGCCCAGCTTGAGGCCTCGCACCTCCATGAACACCGGCTCCCAGGCCGCGTCTCTTGTCGTCCCCGTTCCCGTGTGGCGCAGTCCCGCTGCGTCCAGGTGTCGCAGCGTCTCCACCAGGCCTTCCACGTGCTGATCCCTTGCGTGGTTGTTGCCCGTGGACACCACCTTCACTCCGGCGTTCACCAGGGCCTGCACCATGGATGGGGGCGCGTTGAAGACCAGCTCCTTCGTGAAGGCCTTGGTGTTGGCCGTGACCGGCGTCTCCAGGTTCACCACGCCCACGTCCGCTGTTCGCAGCACGTCCGACAGTGGGCCGAAGACGTGGTCCCAACCTTCGTGGTTTCCACTGCCCGCGTGGGCCTTCGCCACCGACTTCACCTCGCCGTGCGGAATCACGTCTCCGCCAAAGACGAGCTCCACTCGCGCGGGCGCGGCCATCCCCCACAGCGGGATGAACACCAGCAAGGCCCCCCACCCTCGCATCAGTCCTGCTCCCGCACCCCGATGAAGACTTCCCGGTTCCAGGGGTCCCTGCGTGTCGTCGCGGGACAGCCGGCCTCTCGCATCCATTCGAGCCAGTCTTCACGCCGGAACAGACCGAAGCGGTGGCGCTCCTGCGACATGCTCACCGTTCCGTCCGCTTCGCGCAGCAGATAGGCGAACGCGGTCTCGAAGGTCTCGTCGTCCGGATCCGGATCCCAGGTCCACATGAGATAGCGCATTCCTCGCCCGTCCGGCCCGTCGTGGCCTCCGGACTCGGTGAGGGGTTCGAAGGTCTCACGCACGCAGTCCGGCAACAGCACCACCCGGCCTCCCGGGCGGCAGTGCGCAGCAGCCGTATGGACCGTGGCTCGCGCGTCCTCGCGATCCACCGCGTACATGATGGCGTCGTGCACCATCACCCGGTCGAACGTGCGTCCCAGCCGCAGCGAGCGCATGTCCCCCACGCGGTGCTCGCACTCCGGATTCACCTTGCGACTCACCGCCACCATCTCCGCCGAGCGGTCCGTCAGCGTCAGCGTGAAGTGCTTCTTCATGTGGAAGGCCAGGCTTCCTCCGCCCGACCCCAATTCCAGCATCGTGCTCGCCGGGCCCTCCTCCGGGTGCAACATGGGGAGCAGGTCCTCCGCCTCCTCCCCGTACTCCTCCGGTGGCGAGAACAACGGCCACCAGCCGGCAAGGTCGGTGTAGAGCTGTGGCTCCTCCACGGGAGGCGGGAGCACGGTGCGCAACGACGCCATGGATGACTTCCTCGGAGATGGGGCACCGTTCTACCGCCCGGACAACCCGTGCGTCCATGAGGCCTAACGGACCTGGATGGCGTCCGCGACCACATAGGTCCCCGCCGTCACCCACCGGCTCAGCTGGACCTTGTTCCACCCCGCCGGGAAGCTCCACGTGCCGAGCGTGTTCCACCTTGCGCCGTTGACCGTCTGGTTCACCTTCACGTTCGCCAGCTGCGTGCCGGATGCGTTCGTGACGATGAAGGGCGCGACCGTGGAGCGGTCGCTCGCCGCCGTCCACCACGCGTCCACCGTCTTCGTTCCCGCCGCGGCCATGTAGAACCAGAACGTCGCAGGCTCCGACACCGCTGCTCCCGGGGACACCAGGTAGCTGGTGCCGTAGTAGCCCGCCACGTTCGTGGAGGACGCCCAGCTGGTGCCCGTGAGCTGGATGTAGCCCTTGGACTGGTCGTTGTTCGCGTTGTTGCTGTCGATGACCAGCCCCGTCGACGAACCTCCGCCGGACGTCCACAGGTACGTCACGTCCACCCAGTCGTTGTTCGACATCCCCAGGTCCAACCAGAACGTCCCGTCCGCGAGGTCGATGCCCGCGGGGTTCGCCGGCCGGCGACCGAACTGGTCCAACCCGCCGTTGAAGTTGTCCTGGTATGCCGCCTGCGCCTCCGGCTTGCCCTGCGGCAGCGTCTTCCACATCTCGCGCACGCTGGACGGGTTCCAGTAGTCGTCCTTCGTGTTCCACGGGCCCACGTCCCAGACGGACGTCGTCGCGCACTTCGCCGTCTTCGAATAACAGACGCGCACCTGGTATTCGGAGCCTCCGTTCGACGCGAGCCCTCGCCGCGACGGCAGCGCCACGAAGCGGTCGTTGGTCTTGATGACGTGGCCGTTCGCCGTCGTGCCGCCCACCAGGCCCTCGCGGGTGGCGTAGACGCGGTAGGTCAGCGGCGCGAGCGTCTGGAGCCCCTCCTCCGTGCCTCCTTCGCGCCAGCCCTCCAGGCCCACCGTCTGGACCACGGGACCGCGGCCTCGCTCGTCCGCGATGAGCGCGAGGCGCACCTGCACCTCCGTGCCCGAGCGGGGCAGGCGTACGGCTTCGTCTCCCGTGGCGGTGCGCCATTCGCTCCAGGCTCCTCCGGGGGTTCTCACGCGTACGTCCACTTCGACGCCCTGCCCCAGGCCTACCGCCGCCTGGACCTGGGGACGGAAGGTGTCCACGGGCTGATCGAGCGTGCGCACCGGGAACTCGAAGAGGCCCGTGAGCCGGCTCAGGCCTTCGGGACGGCGCATCACGGCGTTGGGTTCGTAGAGCAGCCCGTCTCGCGTCCCCACGAGCTCCGACGTGCCTGCTCCGGCGGAAAGATTCTCCGTCCAATGCTGCGTGCCGGGCTCCGCCGCCTCCACTCCTTCCGCGAAGACCGCGCCCAACATCACCGCCATCAGGGTGGACCGCCACGACGCGCGCATGCCTGGACTCCCGGGAAATGGACAAAAACGTTTAGACCGTTCAACGTTTAAATCCGTCTTTCCCAGTTCTCAAGAGCCAAGGCGTGAAACCGTCGTGGCTCGGTGCATCACGTCCCGTTGATGACGGAGCGGATCCATGGCGTGTACGTGGCCACGTTGGTGAACAGGGAGAAGGTGTTGCACTGGTTGGAGCCGAACCCGCTCACAATCCCATACAACTTCCCGTTGAAGGCCAGGGGTCCGCCGTCATCCTTCGTGCAGACGTTGGCGGTGGCGCTCGGCGCCGTGCACAGCACCGCGCCGTTGACGTAGTCGCTTCCCACCATGTCTCGGCAGGTGGCCGTGGAGGTGATGCTCAGGCTCACTCGCTTGAGCGCATCGGAGGTGGGCGCGGTCTGGGTGCGGCCCCAGCCGCTCGCGACGTACGGCGCACCCAGGGGCGCGGGCGCATCCGGCAGCGTCAGCGTCCGCACCGCCGGTGAGAGATTGAAGGGCTGGGCGAGTTGGAGGAGCGCGACGTCGTGGACCGACCCGTCGTAGGACGGGTGCATCACCTTGCGCGACACCGCTCGGTACTGCTCGTCCGCCTCCACCGAGCCCAGCCGCAGGTCTCCCGCGTAGATGCGCATGGAGGCGGGGGTGACGCCCTCGACGCAGTGGGCGGCCGTCACCACCCAGCCGGCCCGGAGGAGCGTGCCTCCGCAGGTGAATGCGCCCGTCACGTGGAGGCGCACCTGGTGGGGCAGCTCGTACCGGGCAGCGAGGCTTCCGCCGATGAGCTCCTGGGTCTGGACGCCGGGGACCGCTACCTCATCCAGCTCTCCACCACAGGCGAGGAACCCCAATGCCATCAACGCGGACGCGAAACGGGATGTCTTCATGCGGTGAGACATGAAGGATTCATGCCTCACCGTCAATCCAGCAAATCGCGACTAGTCAGTCCACCGACTTCGTGCCGAAGAGGCGGTCTCCCGCGTCGCCCAGGCCGGGCAGGATGTAGCCGTGCGAGTCCAGCTTCTCGTCGATGGCGGCGGTGAAGACTCGCACGTCGGGGTGGTGCTCGCGCAGGTTCGTCAGGCCCTCCGGACACGCGAGCAGACACACGAAACGCAATGAGCCCGGGCGGCTTCGCTTCACTCGCTGGAGTGCCGCCACCGCGGAGTTGCCTGTCGCGAGCATCGGGTCGCAGACGATGACGTCGCGGTCCTCCAGGTTGGCGGGCACGCGGTAGTAGTACTCCACCGCGCTCAGGGACTCCGGGTCGCGGTACAGGCCGATGTGGCCTACTCGCGCGGAGGGGACCAGTTGGAGCAGGCCGTCCAGGATGCCCTGCCCCGCTCTCAGGATGGGCACCAGCACCAGCTTCTTGCCGTCCAGCGCCCAGCCCGTGGTGCGCGCCATGGGCGTTTCAATCTCCTCCTCGCGCAGCTTCAGGTCTCGCAGCGCCTCGTACCCGAGCATGAGGGAGATCTCCTCCAGCAGCGCCCGGAAGGACGCCGTGCTCGTATCCGTCCTGCGCATCACCGTCAGCTTGTGCTTCACCAGCGGGTGATCCACCACCGTGCAGTTCGGGAAGTCCATGTGTCGCCGTCCTTGTATGGGTTTCAGAACACCGTGCCGTCACTGCGGATGCGGATGGGCGGCACGCCTCCCGGGCGCAGCTCCGCCGCCACCCGGCGCCCCGCCGTCCAGGTGCCGCCCTGGAGCACCTTGGCCAGAGGCAACTCCTCCGCGCTCAATTCCAGACGCCCTCGCACCAGCGCGGCCACCCGGTCCAGCAGCGCCACCGTCAGCGCCCTCCACTCCACGATGGGCGGGTCACCCGGGCCGTAGACCTCCGTCGTCAGGCGCGGGTCCTGCGGCACCAGCACACCCAGGTCCACGAAGAGGCCTCCGTTGCGGTACTCCGGCAGGCCGGTGAGCGCGTCCAGCTCCGTCACCGTCACGCCTGCTTCCGCCAGCGGCTCCACCAGCGAGTACGCCAGCCACTGGGACAACTTGTGGAAGGGCACCAGCGCGTCCGCGCTTCCTGGCGGCCCGAGCGCCGGATGCGGCCACACGTCCCCCAGGTTCACTCCGTCCACCGTCGTGCGACCCGGCCAGATGGGGCCCAGCACCTCCAGCAGCGTGCCCAGCACCTCCGCCGCTCGCACGCTGCGGCGATGCGCGGCCAGCATGTCGAACAGCGACCCCGGCCTGGGCAGCACTCGCGACAGCGCCTGCATGAGGTGCAGGCGGCCTTCCACTCCCAGGAGCGGATTGGACTCCGACACCTGGAAGCCTCGCTCCAATTGCTCGCGCGTCATGCGGCCCAGGGCCTCCGCGTCCGCTCGCAGCGGCCGGTCCGGATCCGACGAGAAGCCGCCCGCCATGAACATGCGCAGCGACGCCACCGCCAGTCCCTCCGAGCGCACGTAGGACGCGCCTCCGGGTTCCTGGTAGCGCCACGCGGGTCCGCTGCCCGCGTCCAGCAGCACGCTCACCACGCCCAGGTCCACCTTCGCCCTGGCTCGTTCCTCCGGCGGCAGCGGGGCCAGCTTCGCCTCCAGTTGCGCGAGCCTGGGCACTCCTCCCGCGTCGAAGTGCCTCCAGCGGCTGTGCACCGGGATGTCCAGCCGGGGGTACGCCTCGTGCGTCACCGCCAGCACCCGGTCCACCACCGTGGGCAACCGGGACGGCTCCACCCGGAAGTACTCCAGCCGGCCGGCGAGCCCCAGGTCCAACACCTGATGACAGCGCTCGCGGATGGCCGCCGGGCTGCGCAGCCACGCCACCGTCGGGGACACCTCCTGTACCCGGATCGCGTCAAGCATCGAGGTCCCGTCCCTTCACCTGCGCCAGCTCCCCCGCATCCGCCACCGGCCCTCGCGTGAAGTAGCCCGCGGCCTTCTTCGCCTCCATCTCCACCTTCGCGTCGGCGGGGATGAGTCCGTCCGGGATGGGCACCCGCTCGAGAATCTCGATGCCCGAGCGCACGATGGCGTCGTGCTTCATGTCGCTCATGGAGATGAAGCGGTGGATGCGCGTGATGCCCAGCCAGTGCAGCACGTCCGGCATCAACTCCTGGAAGCGCATGTCCTGCACGCCCGCCACGCACTCCGTGCGGTGGAAGTACGTGGCCGCGGAGTCTCCGCCCTCCTGGCGCTTGCGTGCGTTGTAGACGAGGAACTTGGTCACCTCGCCCAGCGCGCGGCCCTCCTTGCGGTGGTAGACGATGAGCCCCACCCCGCCCTGCTGCGCCATCCGCACGCACTCCTCGATGCCGTGCACCAGGTAGGGCCGGCAGGTGCAGATGTCGCTGCCGAAGACGTCCGAGCCGTTGCACTCGTCATGCACCCGCGCCGCCAGCGGCACGTTCCGGTCCGCGAGCGAGGTGATGTCTCCAAACACATACAACGATAGACCGCCGATGGGCGGCAGGAAGACGTGCAGGTCCGGGCGGGTGATGAGCTCCGGGTACATGCCTCCGGTGTGCTCGAAGAGGCCGCGGCGCAGCGCGCCCTCCGTGAGACCGAAGCGTTCGGCGATGCCGGGCAGGTACCAGACGGGCTCCACCGCGGCCTTCACGACCTTCACGTCACCGTTGGCAGCGACGAGGTCGCCGTCCACCTTGAGGCGCCCGGCGGCCATGGCCTCGCGCACCTCCGGCATGTTGATGTGGGCCCGGGTGACGGCGATGGTGGGCCGGTAGTCCACGCCCTGCTCGGCGTAGGCCCGGAACACCTGCGATGCCACCGCGCCCCAGGGGTCCAGCGACACGATGCGCTTGGGGTCGCTCCACCCCGGATGCGGGCCCACCTGCGCCGCCGGCGAGGTGTTGGTCAGGTCCGCCTTGTGGTCCTGCGGCAGCTTGCCCGCGGATACCGCCAGCGCCCGGTAGATGGAGTACGCACCCGAGTGCGTGCCGATGACGTTTCGGCTCGCGGGGTCGGAGAGCGTGGCCACCACCGGGCCCCGGCGCAGCGGCTCCGACTCGCCCCAGCGCAGGGGGACTCCGGGCGCCTGCCCGTCGGGATGGGACGTAAGACGGATGTGATTGACGGGCTTCTTGTCAGCCATGGGTGCACCCTCCTTGGGGGGCGCGGGAGAGGAATGATGTCTGGGAATGGAAAGACGCCGACGCTCGGCGTCAGCTCATCCACGAGCCGTCGGTGCGCGCGGACCACTTGCGCGTCACCTTCTTGAGCTGGCTCCAGAAGTCGAGGCTCGACGGTCCCGTGATGTCCCCGTGGCCGAACTTCGACTCGCCCGTGCCTCCGAAGGAGAAGGGCTCGCGCGGTACCGGCACGCCCACGTTCACGCCCACCATGCCGGCCCTGGCGCCCTCCACCACCGACTGCGCCACCGCGCCGTTGGTGGTGAAGATGGACGCCGCGTTGCCATAGGGCGACGCGTTCTCCACCGCGAGCGCCGCTGACAACGTGGGCACCCTCACGATGGACAGCACCGGGCCGAACAGCTCGCGCCTCGCGGCCTCCATGTCCGGGCGCACGTTGTCCAACACCGTGGGCCCCAGCCAGTGGCCGTTCGCGTACGCCTCGCCCGCGGGCCTCTTACCTCGCCCGTCCAGGAGCACTCGCGCCCCGTCCGCCTGGGCCTTGGCGATGGCCGTCTCCAGCCGATCCACCGCGCCCCGGTCGATGAGCGCTCCCATGCCCGGGCCGACCTCCAGGCGCGAGGCTCGCCGGAGGATGTCGTCCACCAGCGGCTGCACGTCTCCCACCGCGAGCATCACGCTGGCCGCCATGCAGCGCTGGCCCGCGCAGCCGGTGAACGAGTCCACCACCGCCTGCGGCGTGAGCTCCGGGTCCGCGTCCGGCACGACGATGAGGTGGTTCTTCGCGCCGCCCAGCGCCAGCACGCGCTTGCCGTGGCGGCTGCCCTCCACGTAGACGTGCCGCGCGACCGGGGACGAGCCCACGAAGGCCAGGGCCTTCACATCCGGGTGCTCCAGCAGCGCGTCCACCGCGGGCTTCGCGCCGTGCACCACGGAGAAGACGCCCGGCGGATAGCCGGCCTCCACCATCAGCTCACCCATGGCGGTCGCGGTGAGCGGCACCTTCTCCGACGGCTTGAGGATGAAGGCGTTGCCCACCGTGACGGCGATGGGGAACAGCCACAGGGGCACCATCGCTGGGAAGTTGAACGGCGTGATGCCGGCGACGACGCCCAGGGGCTCGCGGCGGTATTCGCAGGTGACGCCTCGGCTCACCTCCAGGTGCGCGCCGCTGTCCAGGTTCTGGAGCGACAGGGCGAAATCACAGACCTCCATGCCCTTGAGCAGGCCCGCGCGGCCCTCCGCCACCGTCTTGCCGGATTCGCTCGCGGCCAGGTGCGCGAGCCTTTCCAGGTGCGTCTCCAGCAGCGTGCGGAAGCGTTGCAGGAATTGGGTGCGCTCGCGCAGCGGGGTGACGCGCCAGCCTTGCGCGGCGGCCTTCGCGGCCTCCACGGCCTGGGCGACACCAGACGCGGTCGTCAGCGGCACCCGGCCGATGAGCGCGCCGGTATAGGGACTGCGAACATCCTGCGCGGACGCTCCGGACGGAGAGACCCACTCTCCGCCCACGAGGTTGCGACAAGAGACCACGCTCTCGGGTAACCGAACAAAGGACACGCGCACCCCCCCGGTGTTGCGTGACAAATG
This sequence comes from Corallococcus sp. AB018, assembly GCF_003986945.1. Lineage (NCBI taxonomy): Bacteria > Pseudomonadati > Myxococcota > Myxococcia > Myxococcales > Myxococcaceae > Corallococcus > Corallococcus sp. AB018. The sequence continues at coordinate 13,535 of NZ_RAWR01000044.1, forward strand.
GGCGGCAAGGATAGACGCAAAGCCGGAAGCCAGGGCAAGGCGGGGCGCGTCACCGTGTCATTGCTTGATCGGAAGCAATGGATCTCCCCATGTTGCTCTGTCGCAAACCCGACCGATGCACGGGTGCGCGAACGTGCGCGCCGCGCCTCGTCAGGCCTGGGAGAGCATCCGCTGGTGCCGCTCCGACAGCGCGGAGGTGTCCGTGAGGGTGCGCAGCTCCGCGATGGCGGTGGCGTCCTCGGTGTCCGGGTTGAGGCCGAGCGAGATGGCCTCCAGGTACAGCTCCAGCGACAGCAGGAAGCGCGAGTCCGCGGTGAGCGGGTCTCCCTGCTCGCGCATCAACTCGCCGTCCTCGCGCACCAGCTTCGCGAGCATGCGCGCGCGCGAGGCGGTGCCGAGCAGGCGCGAGGTGGACTCGGCGTCCGCGAGGATGAGCGCGCCGTACTCCATGCCCAGCACGGTGAGGGCGGTGTCGCGGATGTGGTTGCGTGCGTCCCCATACCGCTTCTCCTTCCGGGCCTTGAGGATGCTGGCGATGGCGGCGGCGAACTGCTCGGCGGCGCGCTCGATGAAGTCCTTGCGGAGGGACATGGGTCCCGCAAGGTAAGCCCGACCCGGGGCATCCGCACGTTTCCCACCGTGGGGGCACTCTTCTGTCACATGAAACCCAGGAGGTTTCTTGGCTTCAGTGCCTTGGCGTGAGGGGGGGAGTGTCCGGTGGACGCACTCCCTTTGCCCGGGAAGCGCGGCGGCACCTGTGTAGCGCGTGCCGCCGCCCATCACCCATCCAGGGCCCGCGGCCTCAGTCCGCGATGGACCACGAGTCCGCGCAGGGCTCGATGTCCGACGGGTTGTAGATGCTCGCCAGCGTCGGCGTCATGTTGCCCGAGGAGGGGATCTGCGCCACCAGGTCATCCCCGATGAAGAAGCCCACCACGTAGCTCTCCATCTGGGAGCAGACCCCCATCTGGAAGACCGGCGCGGCGTTCGGCTGCACATCGAAGGCCTCCAGGTAGACGACGCCCGACAGGCCGACCCGCTTGTAGAAGACGACGATGTCGAACCAGTCCGCCGAGGTGAGGTTGCGCACCGTCACCGTATAGATGTCCTCCAGCAACGCCCCGGACGAGGACGGCGTCCCCCCAGCCAGGATGGACAACGGACGGGCCGTCACGGGACGGAGCGCGAGCAGCGCCCGGGCCTCCGCCGTGCCCGGAAGCGTCCCATCGAACTGGGACACCAGCCGCAACAACCCTACGTCCACGGGGTCCTGGGCCCTCAGGGTCACGGAGACGAGCCCCTCCGCCTGGATGCGAGCGAGCAGCGCCTGGGCACGCGCCGCCATCCCCTCCTTCCGCGACGACGTCCCACTCCCGGACTCCGGCCCCTCCGCGAGGACAGTCGTGGAACCCAGCAGCATGCACATCGAGGCAACGACGGTCAGCAACCGCTTCATTGGCAATCCCTCCCACTTGTCAGTGATTCCCAACCTCCACCAAATGGGCTCAAAGCTTTTCAATATCTTTCCTGAATTTACCATCTGCGTATGGATTTTCGATTGAGGCCGGAAAGGCATTCCGGGAGCCGGCGCGGCGCCTGGGGGCACATCTGACAGGCTTCTGGGGCGCACCATGACAAACTGTCGCGGTCCCAGGCGGGGAGGCACCCCATCCGCGAGGAATCCCAGTGGGTTCCAGACGGCATAGCGATTGCTAATCTTTCACCCAAAAGGAGTCAGTCCATGCCCCTGTCCATGATGAAGTCTGGGATTCGCGCCGCCATGCTGCTGTCTGTCTGCATTGCTGGAAGGACTGCCTGGAGCGAGGAGGTCCAGCTCACCGTCCAGGACGTGCCCCAGCCGCTCGCCGCCGCGGTGAAGCAGTTGGAGACCCGCGAGGGGTGGGGCATCACCTATGAGGAGCCGCCCGACAGGCCCGCGCCGAAGGGCTCCATCACCCTGACCTATGCCGTCACGGACGCCACCCGGACGGATGCCAAACTCCAGGAGGAGGTCCTCACGCGGCTGCTCGCGCAGCAGGCCGGGAAGGAGGCCCCGCGCTTCCGGTTGGTGCAGGCGGGAGGACTCTGGCACGTCACGCCCGAGCAGGGCTCTCCACTGGAGACGCCCCTCACCCTGCCCCGCCAGGAGCGCTCCCTGGGAGAGATCCTCCGGCTCCTCTGCGCGGAGGTCTCGAAGCAGAGCGGGACGCAGGTCGAGCTGGGGAGCACGGCCGGGCTTCCGTTGGAGAGCCGGGTCACCCTGGAAGCCGTGACCCGGGAGCCCGCGCGGGCCGTGCTGGCGCGGCTGCTGAACACCCCTCCCCGGCGTGCGGCGTGGACCCTGAAGACGCAGGGCCCGGAGCGGAAGTTCATCCTTTCTCCCCACCGGATCTTCCGTCTCACGGGCGGCACGCCGACGACCGCCGGGAGCGCGCCGGGGCCGGCTCCATCGAAGTGACCCACCCGTGACCTTCGGATGAGGAGGGCTTCCGGCGGGATTGAACGACCAGACCCAAGGTCCGGTTGCGTATCCCGTTCAAGCGCGGATCCACGGGAGCCCCGGAGGATTCGCGCGCCCCCCGACGTCATTCATCTGGAGAGTCCACCGTGGGAGCGCCTTTCGCTCGCGCACAGCTGCGTCCGTTGTCCGAGGCACCGGCCCAGGAATGGGAGGTGCGGTGGGACGTCACCGACTCCGAACGCATCCGCGTCATCCTCGCCACCGCCGCCGCGATGGGCTCGCCCGCCCTGCTGCGACGGGGAGACGCGGCGTCGCTGCTGCGGCTGGAGACGCTGGAGTTGGAAGGTGGAGTCCTCCACTGGTCCGGGCTGACGGTGGATCCGGGCGCGGACGCCTGGGAGGTGGAGGTGTTCGGCCATGGCTGCGTCTACCGGATGCTCCTGTCCGGTGAGCCGGCGGAGCAGGGGACGTGGGTGACGCCGCTGCCTCGACAGGTGATCCAGGTGCGTCGCCGGGCGCATCGGCGTGCTCCCGCGCCTTCGGACCTGCGACTGCGTCTGCCGCTGCCGGGATGGCTGGGCCGGGAACGTGACGCGGTGGATGTGTCCCTGCACGGAATGGCGCTGCGGATGGGCGCTGGGGAACGTCTTTCGCCGGGCCGGGTGCTCCAGCCCATCGAGCTGCGCACGGCGGCGGGTGAGGTCCTGTCGCTGCGCGGGGAGGTGCGCCATGTGTTGGACCGCGCCGATGGGGAACTCCAATGCGGGCTCCTGGTGACTCCGCTGACCGCCGAGGACTCGGAGCGCTGGCAGGCGCTGGTGGCTCGGGCCCTTCATCCGACGACGTGTACCGATGGCGCGCGGGTGGAGGAGCAGTGGCGGCTGTTCATCGACTCCGGCTACTTCAACCTGGCGGGCAGGTCCGCGGAGGACTTCGAGTCGCGGCGGCGGAGCTTCGTCGAGTTGGGCCGCCAGGCCGGTTCGATGGGCTCAGTCCTCACCGAGGTGGTGTGGCCTTCCGAGCGCGGCGTGGAGGCGACGCTCTCCGTGATGAAGCCCTACCGCTCCGTGTGGATGGTGCACCAACTGGCTCGGCGCCAGGACGCCACTCGGTTCGAGCGCCTCAAGGGTCAGATGCTGCGCGAGCTGTACGTGCACTGCGTGGAGCACGCGCAGCGGGACAACGGGTTCCGGTGGTTCGCGGCGTACATCGAATCGACCGTGCCCTTCACGTACCGCTCGCACGTGGGCTTCGCGGACCGCATGGCGGCGACGGGACGGACGCTGATGCTGCCGATGCGAATGATTGACGTCGAGTGTGGCCATCCCCCTGCCTGCCGCCGGTGGGTTTGGAGCTGGGGCCCGCGACGGAGGCGGAGCGGCGGCTGCTCGTGGAGCGGATCGCCCTCACCCGCCCTGCCTGCTACGCCGAGGCGTTGGACCTGCGCCTGGAGACGCTGGACCTGCGGGATGTGACGCGGGCCTGGCAGGCGGTGGGCCTGGCGCGCGAGCGGCACCTGCTGGTTGCTCGTGAGGGTGCGAAGCCGGTGGCGGTGGCCGTTTTGGAGTCGGGGCCTCCCGGTACCAATCCCTTCGGGCTGCTGGACTCCGTGCGGGTGTTCGCGCTGTCGCTTCGTGCTCGGCAGGCCTATCCGGCGCTGATGGATGGGGCTCGCCGCTGGTTCGCGGACCGGGCCCGCGACGGGTTCACCTTCCTCGCTGAAGAGGCTGGTGACGTGGAGGCCTCGGGTCTGCACGACGCCGCTCCCGACGCGAAGCCCTCCCTGTGGCTCATCCCCGCAGACCTCGCTCCCGAGTTCCTGGAGCACATCCACGAGCAGACTGCACCCCGTCCGCGCTCCCACCCCCAGAAGGAGCTGTCATGAGCCTCATCCAGACGCAGTACCTGCCGCACGCCGTGGAAGCCCGCGCCCGCCTGGAGACGGACGCTGTCGTGCGCACGCTCCTGTCGCCGGACATCACTCCGGACCTGATGGCGCGCTTCCTCATCGAGTGGTCCGCCCGGGGCGCGTACATGACCGAGCCCGTGGACGGATGGATCCGCGGCGCCGGTGAGCGCTGCATCGCGCTGGGCCAGGAGAAGGTGGGCCGGCAGCTCATCACCCACGCGAAGCACGAGGCCGGCCATCACCTGATGACCCTCCAGGACGCTCGCGTGCTGACGGCGCAGTGGAACGCGAGCCACTCGCAGAAGCTGGACGCGGATGCACTGGTCGCCCAGGCGCCCACGGCCGCCATGCGCGAGTACCGGCAGGTGCACGACGAGGCCATCACCGGCGACCTGCCGCTGGGCCAGGCGGCCATCGAGTACGAGGTGGGCTACCTCGCGGTGGTGCTGGTGCCTCGCATCCTGGCGCGCGTGCGCGAGGTGTTGGGACAGGGGACGCTGGACACGCTCACCTTCCTACGCGAGCACGCGGAGGTGGACGTGGGCCACACCGCGCTCAACGAGCGGATGATGGAGGGGATGCTGAGCACCCATCCCGAGGAAGGCCGGCGGCTGGCGGCGTTCGGCTCGCGCGGGCTGGACTGCTACCTGCGCTTCCTGGACGACTGCATGGAGGCGGCGCGCCGGAGTGTAGGCGGCGTCACCGCGGCGGCGGCCTGACGTCTTCCCGGAGGGTCACGGAGCCGCGTGGCTCCGTGACTTCCAGTACTCGCGCTGCGCGGGCACGGAGACGAGCTGTCGCTCCGGATAGCGCAGCGCGGTCAGCTTCCCTCCGAACACACAGCCCGTGTCCACGCAGAGGGTGTTGTTCACCCATTCGGATTCCGTGACAGGGGTGTGGCCGTACACGACCGTCGCCGGTCCCCGGTAGTCCCGGGCCCAGTCGGCTCGCACCGGCAGGCCGTAGGCATCCGCCTCGCCGGTGGTCTCTCCGTAGAGGGCGAAGTCGCGCACCTCCGGGGTGTCCCGGCCGTGCATGGACTCCTTCAGGCCCGCGTGCGCCACCACGAGGTGGCCATCGTCCAGGACGTAGTGTGGCGAGCGGGCTTCGATGAAGTCTGCGACCGCATGGGAGAATCCGGGCGGCTCACGTTCCAGCTGCTCCAGCGTCATCGCGAGCCCGCGCGCCACTCGCACGTCCTTGCCACGCAGCTTCTTGAGCAACTTGATTTCGTGATTGCCCGGCGCGCACAGCGCGGTGCCCGCCTCGACCATTCCCATCACCAGGCGCAACACGTCCGTCACGCCCGGCCCTCGGTCCACCAGGTCGCCCAGGAACACGACCTTGCGCCCGTGGGGCGTACTCACGTCGAAGCCGGGGCTGCCGTCCGCTCGCGGCGCGACCGTGTAGCCCAGCTCTGTCAGCAGGGCCTTCAGCTCGTCGAAGCATCCGTGGATGTCTCCGATGATGTCGAAGGGGCCGTGCTCGTCCTGGCGGTGGCATGGCAGGGGGCGGTGCTCGAAGGCCACCGCGCCCGCCGTCTCCGGCGTGAGCACGTGCACGTGCCGGATGCCTTCCTTCGTCAGCCCCTTCAGCGCGTTCTGCAGCTGCTGCACCTGGTTGCGCAGGGCTCGGGGACTGGCGTGCGCCCCGGAGCGCGTGCGGTTGCGCTCCAGACAGAGCGTCTCCGGCGTGTCCATGGCCACCGCGACCAGGGCGACGTGGTGCTCGCGCGCCAGGGTCACGTAGTGACGACGTGACTCGGCACTGAGCGGGACGCCGTCGATGACGGTGAGCGTGCCCTTCGCGAGCCTTCGCGCCACCTCGTCGTGGAGCTTCGTTTCATTGCCCGTGCCGGGCAGCACGTCCTCGGGGAGGAAGTGCGCGTTCGCGAGGGTGGACTTGCCGGAGCCGGATGGGCCCAGGAGCAGCACGAGCGACTGCTCGGGAATGGGAATCATCATGATGGGAACACCGGGGTGGGGGTCGGCGTACCGACCGGCGCCCCTTCCGGGGCAGGGCGCACGCCACGACTCCGGCGCGCGATCCCTTCCGGTGCCCGGGTCACGCGAGCGTTCGCGGACCCTCCGGCGTCAGACGGGATGCGCAATCCACGGATGAACGCGTTCCCGCCTGACATGCGTCACTTCAGGGGCAGCAGGTACGCTTCCAGGAACACGTCCGGACGGCGGTCCATGTCGCCCTCCGGCGTACGCTGGTAGCCCCGGCGCTGGTACATGCGCGCGACGCCCAACGCACCCTGGCGCACGTGGAGGGAGATGGCGTCCACGCCCCAGCGCTTCGCGAGGACTTCCGCCTCCGCAAGCAGCGGCTGAGCCAGACCCTGGCCGTGGTAGCGCACCGACGTGGCCAGGGCGCGCAGGTCCGCTGTGCGGGGCAGCCAAGCTTCTGTGCCGGGCGCGCCGGGCGGATACAGGGCCACCGTGCCCGCGACCTCTCCGTCCACTTCCGCCACCATGATGGTGCACACCTTGCGCTTGGAGGCGACGTCGCGCAGGAACGCCTTGCGCTCCTCGGAGTAGACGACCTCCGGCAGCTTCTTCGCGTACTGCGTGACGTAGGCCTCCACCAACAGGTCGCCAATTGCCTTGTCGTCCTCGGGCCGCGCCTCGCGGATGACGGCTCGCTTCACCACGTCCGTGCTCATGCGCCGCCCTCTAGCATGACGCCCCGGAGCCCGCGCGGCGCTTCCGGGCAGGCAGCCAGCGTTGTACCTCCCCCGTCCGACACGGGCCCGACCTGGCTACCAGGACCGGGGGTCCGGGACGCGGCGCTCCAAAACCTGTCCGACTGTCGGACAAGTTCGTGCCATGTGCCTCCGGACAGGGAGGGCCCCGTCCTGGCGCGCTGCGGCAGGCGCACGTGGAGGCGTGCTCCGCGTGCGCCTATTTCCTCCGGGCGGGCACGGTCACGCGAGCGTGACGACGACGCATGCCGCCGAGTGCCCAGGCCGCGAACAACAGGCCTCCCGCGGCCGCCGCCGTTCCGCCTCCGCCCGTGGTGCAGCCTCCCGCCTGTGCGTCATCGACCGCGTCCGGCGCCACATCGGAAGATGAGCCGGGCGCTCCCTGCGAGGGGCCTCCCGCGGCTTCGTCCGGCATGGGCTCCGTGCCTCCGTCCGCCGACGTCTGCGTGCCCGCGTCCGGCTGCTGCGTGCCCGCGTCCTGCGGCGTCGTTCCGGCGTCCGGCGTTTGGGTCGCGGTCAGTTCCTCGTAACGCTGGATGAGCTTCAGCCTCGCTGCGTCGAACGCGGCGCCGTCGTCCGTCACTCGCGATGCGGCCGGGATCAGGTCCCTGGCCACCTTGCGCGCGAAGTCCGGGTCTCCCGCGTCACTCACCGCCTTGAGCCACTCGTAGTCCTGCATGCCCTGGCGGATGAGCTTGAGCCGCAGCGACGCCACCGGTACGTCCGTCTTGCCACCGATGGCCTGTGGCGTACCCGGGTAGAAGAGCGTCCCGTCCCCGTTGCCGTTGAAGCGGTACTGGTCCGTCCATGCCGTGGAGAGCATGCCCACCGACTGGTAGTAGAGCTCGCCCGTCGCGCCCTCCAGGAACGTCACCCACTCCATCGCGCGCGCCTTCGCCGCAGACCGGTCCAGCATGTACGACGGCCAGCCCGCGCCCGGCTTGTTCTCCGGCGCGTTGGTCCCATACGCACAGCCGTGGCTCATGCAGCTCTGATACATCCACAACGCTGTTCCCGGACGCTCCAGGAAGTTCGTGTACGTGCCCCGCTGGTCGCCCCGGAAGTTCGCGTCCGTGCCGTCCAGGTGGTTCACCAGAGGCACCGCCGTGTCCACCGCGTCTTCCAGGCCGTTGGCCTTCAGCTCGCGCGAGTTCGTCGTCAGCACCGTGCGCAGCCCGGGCGCAGCCTGACGCACCAACTCTCCCATCGCGTGTACCTGCGCGAAGGGCGTGCCGTAGGGCGGCTCGTCCCCCAACTGCACGTAGGCCCGGTCCAGCCAGCCCTTCTGCTTCATGTGTGCCGTGAAGTCCTTCAGGTTCGCCGCGTCGAGCGGACCCACGTACTCCAGGCTCGTCATCCTCGCGCCCTGCAACCGCGTTGGCGCCGTGCCGTCCAAGTAAGGGCCCCACGTCGCGTCGAAGGTGCTCCACTCCGGCGGCCACGGCTTGCGCGGGAAGAGACTGGAGAGCGTGAAGCGGTGCTCCAACGCCATCCGCTGATAGCGCGTGAGCAGCGGCTGCAACTCCTCCGGCGTGCAGTCCTCGCGGCCCGTGTGCGCGCGACACACGTGCGGCGGCCAGAGCAGGAACGCCGAGGACAGCGAGGACGTGCTCGGCAATGCCGCGTCCACCACCGTCAGCCTCGCCGTCACCTGCCGCTGGAAGCCTCCGTCCGCCTCCACCGTCACCGTGCCCCTGTAGTCCCCGGGCGGCGCGTCCTTCGGCACGTGCACGTCCACCCAGATGGCCCGTGCCTCCTTCGCGGGCACGTCGAAGGGGAAGGCGCTTCGCGTCTCACCGGCGATCTCGTCCGTGTCCGGCACCAGCCCGTCCGGCCACGCACCCACGGACTCTCCCGCCACCGACGCCTGCTTCGTCGTGACGAGCGCCTCGCGATACAGCGTCACGTCCGGCCCCGTCAGCGTCGTGGAGCCCGGGCCCTCCAGCGCGGGCAGCTTCGCGCGCACGCCCTTCAGCCCCGTGTCTCCGCCTTGCAGCGCGACCTGGAAGGAGACGAACTCGTTGCGCGCGGCGGTGAGCCGCACCTCGGTGGCGCTCCGGGCGGCGGTCCCCGGCCGCACCTTCACCATCATCCCCTCGCCCCACACGGCCGGCCCGGCCGCGTACACCGGCAGGGCCACGGTCAGCGACAACAGGGCGGCATGGAACGGTCGAATCGAAGGCATGAAGAGACCAACGCGACCCGGCCCCGCCAGCCTTCCCGCCCCGGATGTTCCTTGTCAGCCGGACAGGCAGACGGCCGGGGGCTCTACGCCTCGGATGGTGGGCTCAGAGGAAGTCGCCGATGAACCACGGCAACTGCTCGCTCAGCCTCTGAAGCAGGCCTCGCCGCTTCCAGCCGTGCCAGTGGACCTCCGCCGAGTGCTTGAGGTCCGCCTCGAAGGACTTCGCCAACTCCTCCGCCAGCACCGGGCCCTCCACCATCACCGAGCCCTCGTCGGTGTGGCTGAGCGCCAGCGGATCCAGGTTGGTGGAGCCCACGATGCTCAGCGTGTCGTCCGCGACCAGCGTCTTGGAATGCATCATCGAGATCTCGTACTCGTAGATGCGCACCCCGGCCTCCAGGAGCCTCGCGTAGGACGCCCGCTGCGCGTTGAGCACGGGCTTCACGTCGTGGTAGCGGCCGGGCACCAGCACCCGCACGTCCACGCCCTCGCGCGCCTTGAGGATGAGCATGTCGCTGATGGCTTCCGACGGGATGAAGTACGAGTTGGCGATCCACAGCCGGTGCTTCGCGGACGCGATGGACAGCAGCCACATCTTCGTGGCTTCCGACAGGAAGCGGTGCCCCGTGCTGGCGACGAAGAGGGCCCGCGCGTTGCCCGCGGGCGCGAGCTCCGGGAAGGACTCCGGGGGCAGGAAGGCGCCGCCGGACTCCTGCCAGTTCTGCGCGAAGGCGAGCTGCATGCCTCGCACGACGGGGCCCCGCACCCGCACGTTGGTGTCTCGCCAGGTCTCCGCCGCGTCGCCGTTGCCCAGCCAGCTGCGCCAGATGCCGAAGCCGCCTGTCAACGCGACCTCGCCGTCGCGGATGACCATCTTGCGGTGCATGCGCGCGCGGATCCTCACCGCGTCCAGGGACGTCACCGCGCCCTGATAGGGACGGTAGATGCGCACGTCGCAGCCCGCGTCCGCGAGCACCGGGGCCACGACCTCGAAGTTCACGCTACCCAGCGGATCCACGATGACCCGGCACTGCACTCCAGGGGCCCGCTCTCGCAGCGCGATGAGCAACCGGTCCGACGGGATGCCCGGACGCCAGATGTAGCTGGCGATGTGGATGCTGGAGCGCGCGGCGCGGATCTCCTCCTCGATGGCGTCGAAGACCTGGCCGTTCTGCACCAACTCCACGCCGTTGCCGGACTCCATCGGGATGCCCAGCGTCTGCTCGATGGCGAGCTCCCTCTCCGCCGGGTCCTCCGGCAGCGCGCGCAGGCGCAGGTCCTGTCGGTGGTTCGGGTAGGGACACCCCGCGGTGAGCAGGGCGAGCAGGGCGAGCAGGACCAGCCGCACGGTCCGGAAGCTAGGGCAGCCCCCGCCCTTCCGCATCCGCCGTGTGTCTCCGAGTGGCGGAAGCGCGTGGATGGACACGAACACCGTCCACCCGTCGACGCTTGAGCCCCGTGGCACGAGAGGCCGGTGGTGCCGGACGCGCCGCGTGCGCACTGCTGGGTGCTCACGGCGAACACTCAGGGAGGACGGACACGGCATGGGGCGACAGGGGATGGCACCCGCGTACAGAGCGCTCCTGTGGGTGGGCCTGCTGGGGGCACCGGCCGCGTCCGCCTCGGTGTGGATGCAGGACGTGCCACCCGCGGGAGATGTTTCATCCTCGCCTCGGGATGAGCAGCCGCCCACGACGGACACGCCCGCGCCACAGGCTGGCGACGTCCTCGCGCCTCGCGATGGACCGCGCGAAGCGGATGCGCCCGCGTCCTCCGCTTCGCCGTCGGACCGGCCTCCGTCCTCCGAGCCTGAACCTCCGCCCCCTCCGCTGAGGCCCACCGTCCTGGATGCGCCGTTCCTGGACGCGGATCCTCCACCTCCCGCCGTGCCGCCTCGCCAGCTGCGGCCGTTCATTCCGCATGGCGAGCCCGACACGGAGGCACCTTTGTCCGCCGGCACCTGGGTCGCGCATGGCGGTGTCACGCTGCTGCCCCTGGGCACCGTCTGGGCCGCGACCCGCGTGGGCGGTGACACGCGCCTGGGCGCCTCCGCCGCGGAGGCCGCCGCGGGCACCGTGCTCGCGTCGCTTCCGGGACGCTTCCTCTTCGTTCATCCCTCCTATCCGCAAGGACGGTGGATGGAGCTGGAGGTGGGCGCGTTCGGCGCCGCGATGGTCGTCACGCCTCCCATCGCCGCGCTCGGCACCTGGGGCATGGGCGAAATCGCGTTCGGCGACAGCCAGGATCGCGGCCACGCGTACCTGGGCGCGCTCGGCGGCGCGACCGTGGGAATGCTCCTGGGCATCGCCGCGCATGAAGGCCTGCGCCACCTGGCCGGCTCCAGCGAACGGCTGGACTTCCTGCGCCAGTACCTCGCGTTCTCGCTCATCGGCAGCGGCGCGACGGTGGGCTATCAGTGGAGTCGCACCCCCACTCCCAGGCGTTGACGCATTGTTTCGCCGCATCGGTGTTTCAAATTTCTTCCCGCGTGCGGCGCCTTGGCACCCCGCCCTCCGCGCGTGCGCGCGTACCTGCAATCTCGCCAGTGGCGTTGTCAGCCCCGGTCCCTAGAGTGCTCCGTGCAGCGCCAACACATCGCAGGGAGACGACACCATGCAGGCTCGCAAGCACGTCCGTCGCATCGCCTTCGTCCTCGCCGCCGCCGCCACCGTGATGGGCCTGGGCATCGCCGCCACGCCGTCCTCCGCCGACGCGCAGGACTGCACGCCCCAGTGTTTCAAGAACCCCATCTCCGGGCAGATCACCTGTACGTACCCCTGCCCGTAGTCCCGGGCCGGCCACGACCGTGATGAAAAAAGGCCCCACCCGCTTCATGCCGGGCCGGGGCCTTCTTCCTGCGCGAAGTGCGCGTGCTACTCCGAGCGCATCGCCTCCACGGGGTCCAGCTTCGCCGCGCGCGCCGCCGGGTAGATGCCGAACGCCAGCCCCACCCCGCAGCTCATCACCAGCGACACCACCACGGACCACATGGGGACCTCCGTGGGCAGGTTGATCATCCATCGCGCCAGGTGCGCCAGGCCCACGCCCAGCGCCACGCCCACCGCGCCGCCCACCAGCGACAGCACCACCGCCTCCAGCGCGAACTGCGCGAGGATGCGGTAGCGCTTGGCCCCCAGCGCCTTGCGGATGCCAATCTCCCGCGTCCGCTCCGTCACGGCGACCAGCATGATGTTCAGGATGCCGATGCCTCCCACCAGCAGCGACAGGATGCACACGCCGAAGCTGGCCGCGGACACCGCCGCGGAGAGGCTGTTGAACATCTGCGTGGCGCTCGCATTGTTGTAGAGGAAGAAGTCGTCCGCGTCGGTCGGCTTGAGCCCGTGGCGGCGGCGCATGAGCAGCGTCACTTCATCCTGGGCCCGCTGGAGCACCTCCGGGGACTGCGCCTGGATGCTGATGCGGAAGTCGCGCACGCCGAACATGCCCGCGAACGTGGACAGGGGAATCATGGCCTGGTTGTCCTGGCTGCCGCCGCCCAGGAACCCGCCCCGGCGCTTGAGCGTGCCCACCACCTGGAAGGTGCGGCCCAGGAGGCGGAACTCGCGGTTCAGGGGGTCCAGGCCGGGCCACAGCGTGTCCGCCAGGTCCTGGCCAATCACCGCCACGCGCCGTCCGTCCACGAACTCCGCGTCCGTGAAGGGCCGCCCGGTGGAGAGGCTCACCGAGTTGGTGTTGAAGTACTCCGCAGTGCCGGCCCAGACGTTCACGTTGGGACGCGACTCGCGGTCGGCGGTGGAGGCCTTCTGGCCGCCCTTGGAGTCCTCGCCGGCGGCCTGCGAGATGGAGGGCTGCGTGCGGATGGCGTCCAGGTCCGCGTAGGTGAAGCGCGGCCGGCGCGCGAGCTCCGCGATGGACAGCTCACCCTGGCCGAAGGGCAGCCGCTGCACCTGGAAACAGTCGCTGCCCAGCTCCGACATCTGGTCGTTCACCTGGTTCCGCAGGCCCTCGATGAGGGCCATCATGGACACCACGGTGGTGACGCCGATGACGATGCCCAGCAGCGTGAGGAAGGAGCGCAGGGGGTTGGAGCGGAACGTGCCGAACGCCAGCCGCACCGTGTCCCAGAAAGCCATCCACATGGTCAGGTCTCCCGCTCGCGCCTAGTCGTGGCGGAGCGCTTCCACGGGGTCCAGGTTCGCGGCGCGCGCCGCCGGCCAGATGCCGAACAGCAGGCCCACCACCGCGGAGAAACCCACGCCCAGCACCACCGTCATGGGCTGCACCGCCGCCGCCAGGGGCGTGAGGTAGTTCACCAGCCACGCGAGGCTCATGCCCACCGCGGTGCCCATCGCGCCGCCCACCGCGGACACGCTGGCCGCCTCCATCAGGAACTGGAAGATGATGGTGTTCTTGCGAGCGCCCAGCGCCCGCCTCACGCCAATCTCACGCGTCCGCTCGCGCACGGACACCAGCATGATGTTCATGATGCCGATGCCGCCCACCAGCAGCGTGATGAGCCCGACGCCGGTGGCCGCGCCGTAGAGCGCGCCGGTGAGCTGCGCGTACATGTTGGCCAGCTGATCCGGCCGGTTGATGGCGAAGTCGTCCGGCGCGCCGGGCTTGGTGTTGCGCTCACGGCGCAGCGTCTCCGTGAGCCGGTCCTGCACTCGGGGGACGTTCTCCTGCTGGTCCACCGCGAGCACCAGGGTCACGTCACGCAGGGTGCCGAAGTGCCCCTGGAACGCGGTGTACGGCAGCATCACCACCAGGTCCACGTTCTGCCCCAGCAGCGTGCCTCGCTCCACGATGACACCCGCGACGCGGTAGGGGCGGCGGTCCACGAGGATGCGGTGGCCCACCGGGTTGATGCCCGGGAAGAGCACCTTGCCCACCTCCGCGCCAATCACCACGACGGGGGAGCGGTTGTCCACGTCCGCCTGCGTGAGGAAGCGCCCCTGCCCCATCTCCACGGAGGACGTCATCGCGTAGTCGGGGCTGGTGCCCATGGTCTGCACGGAGGCGAGCTTCCGGCTCTGGAAGGACACCTCCGCGTTGACGAACATCATGGGGGCCACCGCGATGACGTGCTCGGAGGCGGCGCGCATGGGCTCCACCAGGTCCAGCGAGAGCGTCTTGCGGTTGCGGTACGCCCACCAGTCCCCGTTCATCACCCAGGGGAACTTGGACACCTGCAGCGTGTTGGAGCCAATCTTGTTGAGCTGGTCCGCGAAGGAGCTGTTCAACCCCTGGATGATGCCGACGATGGCCAGCAGGGTGCACACGCCCACGCCGATGCCCACCGTGGTGAGCACCGTCCGCAGCCGGTTGGAGCGCAGCGAGGTCAGCGCGATGCGCGCGCCCTCCCACACGTCGACCCGGAAGTTCACGAAACCACCCCTTCACGCATGGAAGCCATGCGGCCCACCGCACCGGGAGGGACCCCGGCGGACGGGCCGCGTCAGGCACTCTACGCCCAGGAGGGCCGCCCATTGCACGCGGCCTTCACCGGACGGCGTTTCACGGCGGGATTTTCCCGTTTCAGGGCAGCACGGTCACCGTGTCACCGGTCAAGCGCACCTTGACGGAGACCTCGTTGGGGAGCGTGTCGGCCTCGTCCACGATGTGGTTCTCGTCCACTCCCACGCGCACCGTGTACTCGCCGTCCGGGGTGTCGGTGACGTCCAGCCACTGGCAGGGCAGGTCCGCGGTGTAGACGTCCGACCAGCCAGGCGAGATGCCCGTGCCCGGGTCGTACCAGCTGTATGGCTCCCCGTCCGCGCAGTACTGGGTGAAGTCGATCATGTAGAAGCCCTGCTTGCGCCCCACCGACGTCGTGTTGCCCGCCGCGTCCTTCAGGTCGTAGCCGGCGAAGTTCGTCAGGTGGTGGTGCTCGTGGCACTCGTCGTAGACGAAGAGGTCCGGGCGCTCCTCGGGTGAGGGCACCACCAGCGGGCCCGTGCCCATGTTCATGATGGAGGTGGTGAAGCGCAGCAGGCGCCGCTCACCGCCCGCGGGCACGCAGCCCTCGCGCACCTCGCAGGAGTCCGCCGTGAAGGAGCGCCGGTCGATGTAGAGCGTGCGGGCGATGACGTCCCGGTCCACCGTGAGGTCCGGCTTGCCGTTCACGGGGTCCACCTGGAGGCCGCACGTCCGCGTGGGAGCCAGAGCGGGCGCGGGCTCCTGCGAGTCCGGCACCGCGCCGCCGCCGAACACCATCACCCGGCCCAAGGCGGACTCGCCGCTGCCTCCCGTGGGCGTGCCCGCGGGCGTGCCGCTGAGTCCCGGGGACACGCCCACCACCAGGTCGTCGTACCCATCCCCGTCCAGGTCGCCCGCGGAGGCCATGCCCAGGTAGTCGGTGCCCATCGACGTCCGGAGGTCGAGCCGGTTGGCGCGCGGCCACGCCCACACCGGCTCCAGCGGGCCAGACACGTTCGCGGTGGGGCGGAAGAGGTACGCGCGGCCCACGGCGCCGATGGCGAAGTCGTGGCCCGTGTTGCCCTCCACCATGGAGCCCACGGAGACGACGGTCTTGTTGAAGGTGACGTAGGCCTGTCCGAAGAGGGGGAAGGCCGCGTCGTCCATCGGCTGCCAGGTGACCTGCGGCGCATAGCCCTGGCCCGCGGCGTCGGACAGGTGCAGGCGCTGGCTGCCGTCCAGCAGCAGGAGCGCCTCCGCGCGGCCGTCCCCATTCAAGTCGGGCAGCGCGGAGAACAGCTCGGCCTGGCCCGTCCACACGGGCTGCGCGGTGAGTGGCCCTTCACAGACGTGAGCGCTGCCCGCCTTGCACCCCAGGAAGAGCTCCACCTTGAAGTCGTCGTGGGTCACGGCCAGGTCCTTGACCCCGTCCCCGTCGACATCCCCCGCGGGGTTGGGGACACCGGTCAGCTTGCGCACGGCGGTGAAAGCGCCCTCCGGTGCTCCCGGCGTCGCCCGGTACACGGTGAGCTCCCCGTCGAGCGTGGAGACGGCGAGCTCGTCCTTCCCGTCCCCGTCCAGGTCCAGCAGCCGCGCGCCGCTGAAGCGCAGGGTGGCGGAGTCCGGCGCACGGAACACCGGCTGGGCCAGCACCTGGGACAGGTCCGGCCCGCCCTTGAAGACGCTGACGCCGAAGGCGGTGGCGACGAGCACGTCCGCGTACGCGTCCCCGTCGATGTCGCCCGTGGTCACCGTCATCCGGCTGCTGGAGGCGCGGGGGCTGGGGTGCACCCACGTCAGCGTCGTCGTGACGGGCGTCTTCGAGAAGTCGCGCGCCTCGCCCGCGTACACCATCACGCGGCCAGGGTCCGTCTGGGTGCCCGAGCAGGGCGCGGACGTCACCAGCAGGTCCTTGCGCCCATCCCCGTTGAGGTCGCCCACCGCCACGGTGCGGCCGAAGCATTCCCTGGGGTTCGCGCCGTCACCGGTCACCTGCCAACGCGGCGTTTCGGAGAGGGTGGGGCCCGCGTCCGGCGTGCCCGCATCCGGCTGGGGTTTCGGATCATCCTTGCAGCCCGTCAGGACCCAAAGCCCCACCACCGCGCAGGACCGCGCGAATCGCATCCGCATCGTGTCGTTCTCCCCGGAATGAACCGGCCGGCATTGCACCGGCCCCATCCCCAGGAGTCCCTTCGCGGTGAAACGATGCGCGCGGCCCGCCCTTTCGCTTCAGGGCAGCACGGTCACGGTGTCCCCCTTCAGGCGCACCTTGACGGTGGCCTCGTTGGGGAGCGCGTCGAGCTCGTCGATGATGTGGTTCTCATCCACGCCCACCCGCACGGTGTAGTCGCCGTCCGGGGTGTCTGTGACATCCAGCCACTGGCAGGCGGTGTCCGCCGTGTAGACGTCCGACCAGCCCGGCGAGATGCCCGTGCCCGGGTCGTACCAGGCGAACGCGGTGCCGTCCGCGCAGTACTGCGTGAAGTCCACCATGTAGAAGCCCTGCTTGCGCCCCACGGACAGGGAGTTGCCGGAGGCGTCCTTGAGGTCGTAGCCGGCGAAGTTCACCAGGTGGTCGTGCTGGTGGCACTCGTCGTAGACGAAGAGGTCCGGCCGCTCCTCCGGCGAGGGCACCACCGCGGGCGCGGTGCCCAGGTTCACGATGGAGGTGGTGAAGCGCAGCAGGCGCCGCTCGCCGCCCGCGGGCACGCAGCCTTCACGCACCTCGCAGGAGTCCGCCGCGAAGGAGCGCCGCTCGATGTAGAGCGTGCGGGCGATGACGTCCTGGTCCACGGTGAGGTCCGGCTTGCCGTTCACCGGATCCACCCGGAGGTTGCACATCTTCGCGGGTATCAGCAGGGGCGCGGACTCCTCCGAGTGCCCCTCCACTCCGCCACCGAACACCACCACCCGGCCCGGGGCGCGCGTGCCGTCGTTCTCCTGCGACAGGCCCACCACCAGGTCGTCGAAGCCATCTCCGTCCAGGTCTCCAGGGCTGGCCACGCTGGGGACGGTGAAGCCCAGCATCGTCTGGGGCAGGAGGCGGTTGGCGCGCGGCCACGCCCACACCGGCGTCAGCGGACCGGACACGTTCTCCTGGGGGCGGAAGAGGTATACGCGCCCCAGTGAGGCGAACACGAAGTCGTGGCCCCTGCTCGCCACCGACATGGAGCCCACCGAGAGGCTCTGGGCGGCCACGCTGGGGAAGGCCGGGTCGTCCATCAACGTCCACACGGGCGTGGCGGAGTAGCCCTGGACGGAGGCGTCGGACAGGTGCAGGCGCACGCTGCCCCGGAGCCCCGCGAGCATCTCCGGACGGCCGTCTCCGTTCAGGTCCGGAATCCCTCTCACGCTCTGCGCCGTGCCCTTCCACACCGGCTGCGTGGTGAGCGGTCCATCACAGACACGCGAGCTGTCCGCCTTGCAGCCCAGGAAGAGGCCCTGGCTGTTCTCCTCGTCGTACAGGGGGATGAGCAGGTCCTGGGCGCCGTCCCCGTCCGTGTCTCCCGCGGGCTGCGCGTAGCCGGACAGCACGCGCACGTTGGTGAAGGGGCCCTCCTTCCCTCCGGGCGTCGCGCGATAGATCGTGGTGCTCCCGGTGAAGGTGGAGACGATGAGGTCGTCCAGCCCGTCGCCATCCACGTCCAGCAGCCGCCCGATGGCGAAGCGCGTGGTCGACGAGTCCGGCACGCGGAACAGCGGCTGGGCGAACACCTGGGACAGGTCCGGTCCGCCCTTGTACACGCTGACGCCGTAGTAGCTCTTCACCACCACGTCCGCGTACGCGTCCCCGTCGACGTCGCCCGTGCCCACCGTCATCTGGTAACCCGACGTGCGCGGGCTGGGATGCACCCACGACAGCGTGGAGGTGACGGGTGTCTGGGAGAAGTAGGACGCCTGCCCCGAGTACACCATCACGCGGCCAGGGTTCGTGGGGCCGCTGGTGCACGGCGGTGAAATCACCACCAGGTCCTGGCGGCCGTCACCGTCGAGGTCCCCCAGCGCCACGCCACGGCCGAAGCACTCCTTCGCGTCGAGGCCATCGCCTTCCACCTGCCAGCGTGGCGTTTCGGAGAGGGTGGGCCCGGCGGTGCCGGCATCGTCTTGAGAGCCCGCGTCCGGGACACCCGCGTCGGGCTGGGGCTTGGGGTCGTCCTTGCAACCCGCCGTCAGGAACATCACCACGGCGCAGGCCAGCGCTCCACGGGTCCGCATGTTCACTCCTGGGCAGGACGCGCTCACGCCCCCAGCGCATCCGATGTCCGGCATGAAGGGGTGCGCAGGATAGAGCGGCGCGCTCCGTTCCCCGAAAGGCCCTTGCTGAATGAACGGTGCTTCCGACACCTGCCCGACGGCGCATTGCCTTCCGGACGGAGAGCAGCCGGGCAGGCGGACGTGGCCAGCCCCCGACGCCGTCCCCAGATTCGCGCGAATGCACGCGCCCTGAGTGCGTGCCCGAGCCATGGCCGACACCGCCGCCGACACCGCCCTGGACTCCCGCGCTGCTCCGGCCTCCGAGCGGTTCAGCCGTTCACAGAAGGCCTTCACGCTGGCGGGAGCGCTGCTGGGGCTGCTGCTGGCGGCGTTGGACCAGACCATCGTGGCCACGGCGGGCCCTACCATCCAGGCGGACCTGCACATCGCGCCGGAGCATTACCCGTGGCTCACCACCGCGTACCTGGTGGCCTCCACGATGATGGTGCCCGTGTGGGGCAAGCTGTCCGACCTGATGGGCCGCCGCGCGGTGCTGGTGGCGGGCATCGCCGTGTTCCTTACCGGCAGCTTCCTGTGTGGCGCGGCCCGCTCCACGCTCGTGCTCATCCTCTGTCGCGCGGTGCAGGGGCTGGGTAGCGCGGCGCTCTTCACCGGTTCGCTGGCGGTGGTGGCGGACCTGTTCCCGCCGCGCGACCGGGGCAAGTACCAGGGCCTGTTCGGCGCGGTGTTCGGCCTGTCCAGCGTCATTGGCCCGCTGGCCGGCGGCTTCATCACCGACTCGCTGGGCTGGCACTGGGTGTTCTTCATCAACCTGCCGGTGGGCGCGCTCGCGCTCGCGCTCATCTTCCTGCGCATGCCGCCGCTCAAGCCGGAGGGCGTGCACGGCGGGAAGCTGGACCTGTTGGGCGCGGTGGCGCTGGCGGTGGGCGTGGTGCCGCTGCTGCTCGCGCTCAGCCTGGGCCATGGCGCGGCGACACCCCGGGCGGGCGGGTTCCCGTGGGGCTCCGCGCCCATCCTGGGATTGTTCGCGCTGTCGGCGGTGGGGCTGGGGCTCTTCGTGTGGCGGGAGCGCCGTGCGAAGGAGCCGCTCCTGGAACCGTCTCTGTTCCGCCTGCGCGCGTTCTCCGCGGGCAACGCGGCGGTGTTCACCATTGGCGCGGTGTTCCTGGCGTCCGTCACCTTCCTGCCGCTGTTCATGGTGAACGTGGTGGGGCTGTCCGCGACGCACTCCGGGCTGACGCTGACGCCGCTGACGCTGGGCGTGGTGGCGGGCAATGTCCTGTCCGGGCAGCTGGTTTCCCGGATGGGCCGCTACAAGGCGCTGATGGTGGGGGCGCTGCTGTTCCTCATGGGCGGCTTCGCGGTGATGGGCTTCACGCTGACGCCCGACTCCACCCAGGCCGAGGTCACGGTGAAGATGGTGCTGGTGGGCTTGGGCCTGGGCCCGTCCATCCCGCTCTACACCGTGGCCGTGCAGAACTCCGTGCCGCCCCAGCGCATTGGCGTGGCCACGTCCGCGACGACGTTCTTCCGGCAGCTGGGCATGACGGTGGGCGTGGCGCTCCTGGGCTCCGTGTTCGCGGGCACGCTGGGCCGGGAGATGCACGCGCGCACGCAGCAGGCCACGAGCGGACTGCCTCCGGACGTGCGGCAGGAATTGCACGCGTCCGCGCCGGCGAGCCTGGGCGGAGGAGAAGGCGCGCCGCAGGGCCAGCGGTTCCAGCCGGAGCAGGTGAAGGCGAGGCTGCGGGAGGGTTTCGCCGAGGAGCGGCGGCAGGCCCTGCAAGAAGGGCCCGAAGCCCGCGCGCGAGTGGACGCGGACGAGGCCCGCGCGCTGTCCACCGTGGACCGCGTGGACCGCGCGATGAAGGAGTCCTTCACCCGCGCGACGATGGCCGTGTACCGCGTCGCCATCTTCGTCGCGCTGGCGGCCCTGCTCGTTACACTGTTGCTGCCGGAGCTGCCGCTTCGCCGGGGCGGACCGCGCAAGGCCCCGGCGGAGGCGTAGCAGCGGCCTACTTCTTCGGCGGCGGCGGCGTGTCCGACTCCGGCGCGGTGGGACGCACGAGCGTGCCCGGCGACTCCGCCAGCGCGTACGCCATCCACGTCACCGCGGCGGTGCTGCGCGACAGGTCCTGGGGGTCCACCTTGTCCAGCGTGTCCGCCATGGAGTGGTGCACGTCGAAGTAGCGGCTGCTGTCCACCCGCACGCCCACGAAGGGCACGTGCGCGGGCTCCATCGGGCTCAGGTCCGCGCCCGTCGCGTGCCCCACCAGGAACTGCGCGGCGCCCAGTCCCTCCAACGGCGCCAGCCACGGACGCATCAGCGCCTCACCGCCCGGCCCCGCGTGCAGGCTCACGCCCAGGGGCCGCCCGCCGCCCGCGTCCATTTCGATCGCGGCCACGTGCTTGGGCAGCTCCTTCGCGTGCTTCTCCGCGTACGCGCGGCCGCCGCGCAGCCCGTTCTCCTCATTCATGAACAGCACCACGCGCACCGTGCGCCGGGGCGCCTGGGGCAGCTTCGCGATGAGCCGCGCGGCCTCCATCACCATCACCACGCCCGCGCCGTCGTCGTGCGCGCCCGTGCCCACGTCCCACGAGTCCAGGTGCGCGCCCAGGAGCACCACCTCGTCCGGCTTCTCGCGGCCCCGCACCTCCGCCACCACGTTGGACGAGTCCGCGTCCGGCAGATCCGAGCACCCCAGCACCAGCCGCACCTTCACCGCTCCGCCCTGGAGCATCCGGTGCAACGTGAGCGCGTCCTCCACCGACACCGCCGCCGCGGGCAGGCGCGGGCCGCCTTCGTCGAAGCGCGTGGAGCCCGTGTGCGGCGTGCGCAGCGACGCCGTGGCCAGCGAGCGCACCAGCGCGGCCACCGCGCCCTGCTTCGCCGCCGCCGCCGGACCCCGGCCTCGCAGCCCCGCGAAGCGGCCGTAGTCCGCCGCCTCCGACATGGTGTGGTTGAAGAACACGATGCGGCCCTTCACCTTGTCACCCAGCGCCGCCAGCTCCTCCAGCGAGCTCACCTCCACCACCTCCGCGGTGATGCCCTCCGGCGGCGTGGGCGCGCTGCCGCCCAGGGCCAGCAGCGCCAGCGGCAGTCCGCGCGTGCGCTCGGAGGCCAGGATTTCGCCGTGCTCCTCGCCCCGCACCCAGCGAGGCACCTTCACCGGCTCCTTCCACGCCTTCACCCCATCCGCCTGGAAGCTGCGCAGGGCCCACTGCACCGCGGCCTCCGCGGACTCGGAGCCCGACAGGCGCGGCCCGATGCCATCCGTCAGCTCCGCCAGCCGCGCGTACGCATGGCCTTCCGCGAGCGCGGGACCCACCAGCTTCGCCGCCGTGGCCTGCTGCGCGGCGCTCAGCTTCGTCACGGCCGGGGGCGTGGCCTTCACCGACGACGTGGCCGGGGACTTCGGCGCGGGCTCCTGGGAGGGCGCGGTCGCCGTGTTCTGGGGGGAAGGCGATGCCGAGGTGAGCAGCTGCAGGGCCAGCGAGACGGGCAGGACGAAGGTGGACGTGGACACTCGAATCCTCGAGGGGACCTGATGAGTGAGGAGGGGCGGGGTGGAAGTCCCAGGGGCCACCGCGCGCCGAGAGGGGGAACGCGGCGCGCGGGGCTCAACTGGGACGTCACGCACCGGTTCCGCGGTTGGGGAACGCGAGGCCCGGTACATACGCCATCTTCCAAGAAGAAGAGGACGTGCGTGCATTCTTTAAAGAAATTCCCGGCAGCGTCAAGGCGGGAAGTGAGCATTGCGACCCGCGGGTGATGTGAGTGTTCACGACTCTCCGCAACGCGGGACGTCCCATGGCTCGCATTTGCCCTGGGTAACCCGTGACGTCTTCCCGCTTCTGGAGGCCCAGGACACGCCGCCGCGCGCTGTATTCCCCAGGGTTCAGGACGACCTGACGCCCTGGCTGCCCTGCGTCAAGGCGACGGGAAAAAGGGGCTCGCGCGCCGGCACGAGGGACTGGCGACGCGCCTTCGGGCGTTCACCTGGAACAGCCGGGCGCGGACGCCGTCACCGGGGAGGTGTTCCGGTTCCGGAGGAATGCCTCCTTCGGAATTCTCCGTTGCCCCCTCCGGAGGACCCGGGCGACAGTGCCGCGGCCGGAGGTCGTCCCCCCGACCCACGGTCCCCCGCTCATGATCGTGCCCCTTTCCGAAACGGAACAGGCCCTGAGGGCCGAGGTCGAACGTCTGCGATTCCGCCTGCGCGCCGCGGGCCTGGATGACGGCGCTGGCACGGTCCCCGGCGTCCCAGCGCCCCCTGGAGGGAACGCCGACGCGCGCGTGAGGCAGGAACAGCTGCGGCTGGCCCAGGAGGCGGGCGGCATTGGCGTGTTCACGCTGGACATCGCCACCAACCAGCTGACGGTGACGCCGGAGTTCTGCCGGCTGTACGGCGTGCCGGTCTCGGACATGCTGCCCGCATCGGTCATCGAGGCGCTCGTGCTGGAGGAGGACCGGCACCACGTGTCCAACGCGCGCACGCGCTCCTCGGGGCGGGTCACGCCGTCGGTGGAGTACCGCATCCGCCGTCATGACACCGGGGCCGTGCGGTGGATCCACCGGCGCGCGTCGCTGGTGTACGACGCGGCCGGCAAGCCGGTGCAGTTGGTGGGCATCACCCAGGACATCACCGAGCGCCACCAGGCCGACGATGCCTTGCGCGAGGCGAACGAGCGCGTGCAATTGGCGCTGAACGCCGAGGCAATGATTGGCACCTGGGTGTGGGACGTGCCCGACAACCGCGTCGTCGCGGACGAGCGCTTCGCGCACTCCTTCTCACTGGACCCCGTGCAGGCGCGCGAAGGTCTGCCCATCTCCCAGTTCGTGGCCGCCATCCACCCGGAGGACCGGCCCCGGGTGGAAGCGCTCATCGCCCGCGTGCTGGAGACGGGCGGTGCGTACCGCTCCGAGTACCGCGTGCTCCGCGCCGACGGCGCGCACCGGTGGGTGGAGGCCAGCGGCCACTGCCACCTTTCCGCGCAGGGCGCGCCGCTGCGCTTTCCCGGCGTGCTGGTGGACATCGACGCGCGCAAGCGGGCGGAGCTGCGGCAGACGGCGCTGCTGGAGATGGCGGACCGGCTGCGCGAGGCCTCGTCCCCGGACGCCGCCGCGAAGCTGGCCATGGAGGTGGTGGGGCGGATGCTGGACGTGCCGCGCGCGGGCTACGGCACGGTGGACGCGGCGCACGCGCTGGTGCTGATGCACCCGAACTGGGTGGCCTCGCCGGACGTGGCCCGCGTGGAGGGCGTGCACCGCTTCCACGACTACGGCGTGTTCCTGGAAGACCTCCTGAAGGGCGAGGTGGTGACCATCCCGGACGTGCGGAAGGACCCGCGCACGGCGCCCCATGCGGCCACGCTGGAGCAGGTAGGCATCCGGGCACTGTTCAACATCCCGCTGCTGGAGCACGGCCGGTTCGTGGCGGTGCTGTTCCTGCACGACGTGCAGCCGCGCACGTGGACCGCGGAGGAGATCGAGCTGTCACGCAACGTCGCCGACCGCGTGTGGGCGACGCTGTCCAGGCTCAAGGCGCTGTCGGACCTGAAGCGGGCCAACGAGACGCTGGAGCAGCGCGTGGCGCAGCGCACCCGGGAGCGGGACCGCGTGTGGAACGTGTCCCAGGACCTGCTGGTGGTGGGGAGCCTGTCGGAGGGGAAGTTCCTCAGCGTCAACCCGGCCTGGACGCAGATGCTGGGGTGGACGGAGGAGGAGCTGCTGGGCCGCACGTCGGAGTGGCTGGAGCGCCCGGGTGACTACTCGCGGACGCGCTCCGAGGTGCACCGCCTGGAGGGAGGTCAGCCCACGCTGAACTTCGAGAGCTCCTACCGGTGCAAGCACGGCGGTTACCGGCGCATCTCCTGGACGGCGGTGCCGGTGCCGGAGGACGGCGTGCTGTACGCCAGCGGGCGCGACGTCACCGAGCAGCGGCAGACGGAGGAGCAGCTGCGGCAGGCGCAGAAGATGGAGGCGGTGGGGAAGCTCACGGGCGGCGTGGCGCACGACTTCAACAACCTGCTCCAGGTGGTGGGCGGCAACCTGCAACTGCTCCAGCGAGATGTCGCGGGCAACGAGCGGGGCTTGAATCGGGTTCGGTCAGCGCTGGGCGCGGTGGAGCGCGGGGCCCGGCTGTCCGGGCAGTTGCTGGCGTTCTCGCGGCGGCAGCCGCTGGAGCCTCGCTCGTTGAGCCTGGGCCGGCTGGTGCGGGGCATGGACGACCTGTTGCGCCGCGCGCTGGGCGAGGACGTGGAGGTGGAGACGGTCATCGGCGGCGGGCTGTGGAACACGATGGCGGATCCGCACCAACTGGAGAACGTCATCCTCAACCTGGCCATCAACGCGCGCGACGCGATGGGGGGCGCCGGGAAGCTGACGCTGGAGTTGAGCAACGCGGCGCTGGACGACCACTACGCGCAGGCGCACCCGGAGGTGATGGCCGGGGCGTACGTGCTGCTGGCGGTGTCGGACACGGGCGGGGGCATGTCGCAGGAGGTGATGGAGCGCGCGTTCGAGCCCTTCTTCACCACGAAGCCGGAGGGCCGGGGCACGGGCCTGGGGCTGAGCATGGTGTACGGCTTCGTGAAGCAGTCCGGCGGGCACGTGAAGATCTACAGCGAGCTGGGTCACGGCACGACGGTGAAGGTGTACCTGCCGCGCGCCTTCCAGCCGGAGGCTCCGGTGACGGAGGTGGTGACGGGGCCCGTGGAGGGCGGGAAGGAGACCATCCTCGCGGTGGAGGACGACGCGGAGGTCCGCGCCACGGTGGTGGAGCTGCTGACGGAGCTGGGCTACCGGGTGTTGCGCGCGGTGGACGGCCAGAGCGCGCTGTCCATCCTGAAGAGCGGCGTGGCGGTGGACCTGCTCTTCACGGACGTGGTGATGCCGGGGCCGGTGCGCAGTCCGGAGCTGGCGCGGCAGGCGAAGTCGCTGCAGCCGGACATCGAGGTGCTCTTCACGTCCGGCTACACGGAGAACGCCATCGTGCACGGCGGCCGGCTGGACCCGGGCGTGAGCCTCTTGTCCAAGCCGTACCGGCGCGAGGACCTGGCGCGCAAGGTGCGGGCGCTGCTGGACCAGCGGCAGCAACGGATGGCGACGCCGAAGCTCCAGTGGCCGGAGGTGCCGCGCCCCGGGGAAACGTCGGCGACGCTGGAGGCCGCGCGACGGATGCGCGTCCTGCTGGTGGAGGACGACGAGGACATCCGCGCGTCCGCCGGCGAGTTGCTGGGGCTGCTGGGCCACGCGGTGATGTCGGTGGCGAGCGCGGAGGAGGCGCGGGTGGCGCTGGCGGCGGAGCGGTTCGACGTGCTCTTCACGGACGTGACGCTGCCGGGCATGTCCGGCGTGGACCTGGCGCGCGAGGTGGCGCTGCGCAAGCCCGCCATGCGCATCATCATCGCGTCTGGCCATGGCCGCGCGGCGCTGGATGGGGATCCGCAGCAGTGGCTGGGCGTGGTGGTGCTGCCCAAGCCCTACGCGCTGCCGCAGATACAGCAGGCCCTGGCGCAGGTGGCCGCGACGGCCCGCTGAGAGGTCAGCCGCGCTGGCGCTCCAGGAAGGCCAGCAGGCCTTCCGTGTTGCGGCGCTCGTGGTCGTCCAGGGACGGCAGGTACTCGCGGACCTCCGCGAGCATGGCCTCCGCGGCGGGCAGGTCCTCGGGAGAGACCTTGAACGCCCACTGCCAGTACTCCGCGGCCGTGTACGAGTACATCCGGGTGTCCACCGGATGCTTCAGGTAGGCGCGCAGGGCGCCTCGCACGACCCGCGGGGTCTGCCCCCAATGAGCGGCACAGAAGAAGGCGGTCTTGGCGATGAAGCGGAGAAGCGAAGCTGACGGAACCCGTCCCGCATGTCGCCGCTCCACCTGCTTGAGGCCCGCGCGGAACCGAGGCCAGTCCCTGGACGCGAGGGCACTCACGTCCGCCACATCATCGATGAAGGCACTCCAGGCCGGAGCCCTAAAGGGCGGATCCTGGAACGCTTTCTTCATTATCGCGGGCATTCCAATGCCTTCCCGTTCCAGCTGTAAACGGCGTCAGGCCAGAACCCGTTGGCCATGCAATAGGACCGACACGAGTCACAACGGCTCTCTCCCTCCACCCGTCCTGGCTTGCGCTCCCCGCCTGCATCGACACAGCGAATGTAGTCCTGGGTGCAGGTCTCCCTGACCTTTTCCTTCTCCGACTTCTCCAGTTCCTTATCCGCTCCAGGAGGAGGCAACGGGTTCGGCTTCCAGGGCCGGGGCGGCTTCATCACCTCCACCTGCTCGCACGCCGCCGCCGAGCCGTTCTTGCATTGGCAATCCACCGTGCTGACGCAGCCCGGTCCAGGCCCCGGGCCAAGGGACTGCCGGAACTGTCGCGGGCCACCTGCGCAGCCCGCGACAGCTCCACAAAACAACAGCACGAGTCCTAATCGCAGACCTGCTCCGTGGCGTGCGTGGTGGCGCGGGGGCTCCAGCCCTCGTTGCCGTCCTTCTCGAAGTAGAACTTCGCGCGCGTGCGCTGCCGCGTGCCCACTTCATTCAGCGTGTTCGCGTCGTACAGCCGGCCGTTCACCATCGTGTAGCGCACCGTACGGCTGTTGGAGATGTCCTCCAGGGGGTTCTTGTCCAACACCACCAGGTCCGCCAGCTTCCCCACCTCCAGCGAGCCCAGGTCCTTGTCCATGCCCAGGTGGCGCGCGCCGTTGATCGTGCCCGCGCGCAAGGCCTGCATCGGCGACATGCCGCCCTGCACGAACATCGCCAGCTCCCAGTGCGCCGCCAGGCCTTCACGCTGACCGTGCGCGCCCAGTTGCACGCTCACGCCCAGGTCGTTCAGCTCCTTCGCCGCGCGGGCCACGTTCTGGTGGTTGAACTCCTCGTCAGGAATCATCACGCGGCGCCGTGAGCGCCCGTCCACCACGCGCCGGGGCACGAACGACAACAGGCGCGTGTCCTCCCAGACGTTCGTCTTCTGGTACCAGTAGTTCTCCCCCATGAGCCCGCCGTAGGCCACGCCCAGCGTCGGCGTGTAGTCCACCTGCGTGCCCTTCCAGAGCTGGCGCACGTCGTCGTAGATGCGCGACACCGGCAGCGAATGCTCCAGCCCCGTGTGCCCATCCACCACCATGGTCAGGTTGTGCTGGAGCAGCGATCCGCCCTCGGGCACCACCAGCATGTCCAGCTCGCGCGCCGCCTGGAGGATCTTCTGCCGCTGGTCGCGCCGGGGCTGGTTGTAGCTCTTCACGCTGAACGCCCCCAACGCCTTCATCCGCCGCAGGTGACGGCGCGCGTCGTCCAGCGTGTCGATTTCGACGTGCGCGTCCGCGCTCGCCGCCCCGTACAGGATGGTGCCCGTGGAGAAGATGCGCGGCGACGTCAGCATCCCCGCCTTGCCCAGCTCACTCGCGGCGAAGATGGTCTCCGAGTGGTTGGACGGGTCGTGCAGCGTCGTCACCCCGAACGCCACCGACGCCGCCTGCACCCAGCTCTGCTCCGGCATCAACCCGTCCACGCCCATGGACCCGTGCCAGTGCACGTCCACCAGGCCCGGCATCAGCGTCTTGCCCTTCACGTCCACCACCTTCGCCGCCGCGGGCACGTTCACCTTCCCTACCGGGCCCAGCGCCACGATGCGGTTGCCCTTCACCACCACCACGCCCTCCTCCACCACCTGCTCGCCCTTCATGGTGACGATCCGCCCGCCCACCAGCGCCAGCATCCCCTCCGGCACGTCCGACTTCGCGGAGAACGCCACGTCCACCCCGTCCGCCTCCGGCGGCGGCAGCGTCTTGGGCGCGCCGTCCATGAACGTGAATGCGTCCTTCAGCGCCCGCGTGTAGAGCTTGGACCCCAGCGCCCAGTGCAGGGACAGCCGCGCGTCCGAGCCGGACCAGTGCAGGTATTCGCCCGCGTCACGGCTCACCTGCGTCACCGGCATCGCCTTGGTGGACGGCCCCACCCGCGCCTCCTTCGCGCCGCGCACGAAGGGCGTCACGTAGGCGTTGAAGTCCTCGCGGAAGGCCACCCACTTGTCGTCCGGAGACACGCGCATCTCCAGCGCGCCACCGCTGGTCAGGTGCGTGCGCGGCTCATCCCCGTCCAGCCCGATGCTGCGCAGCGTGCGCACGTCCTCCACGTCCTTGGACTCCACGTGCAGGAAGTACACGCGGTCCGACTTCGCGCCGAAGTGCGGCTGCTCCCCGTCCCGCGTCAGCTTGCGCGCCACGCCTCCACCGGTGGACGGCACCACGAACAGCCCCGTCTCCCGGCTCCACGTGCCCGGCATCAGGTAGCCGTCGCCCGTCGTCCGGTACACCACCCACCTACCGTCCGGGCTCATCGCGGGCTCCACGTAGAAGCCCGGCTGCGTCGTCACCACGCGGCCCTCGCCGCCCGTCACCGACACCACGCGCACCGCGCCCAGCGCATCGTCGTCCCACGTCGTGTAGACGATGGAGCGCCCGTCCCGCGAGAACGACGGATAGAACTCCAGGTGCTCGTTCTGCCGCGTCAGCCGCCGCGGTGTCCCCGACGGCAGCTCCTTCACGTAAAGCTTGCCCAGCGCCTGGTACACCAGCCTCTTGCCATCCGGTGACACCTGCATCCAGCGCAGCATCTTCACGTCGAAGCGGTCCGGCGCCACGGCGCGCGTGCCCTTCACCGCCGCGAACACCGTGCGTGTCCCCTTCACGTGGAAGGGGATGGGCGACACCTTCTTCGTCGCCACGTCGATGCGGTGCAGCTTCCCGCCCGCCCAGAACACCAGCGACTTGTTGTCCGGCGTCCACGCCATCACCGGAGACACGCCGTGGATGGCCCACGTCTCCTGCATGTCCCGGTCGAGCCCGTCATGCAGCGGCCGCTCCGCCCCGGACTTCACGTCCGTCACGTACAGCACGCTCTTGCCGCGCACCCTCCGCACGAACGCCAGCTGCTTGCCGTCCGGCGACGGCGTGGGCCGGATGGAGCCACCCGGGCCGGTGACGAAGGGCTCCACCTCCTTCGCGTCCAGGTCCAGCCGCTGGATGGCGTAGAGTTCCTTGTTCGGATCCTTGTCGTACTCGAAGGACTTCCCCGGCGTGACGTCCTGGCTGAAGTAGACGTAGCGGCCGTCCGGGGAGAACACGGGCTCGCCCAGGTCCTTCTGGTCGTTGGCGCGTTCGGTGAGCTTCACGCCTTCGCCGCCCGCGCGGTGGAACATCCACACCTCGCCCGCGCCCAGCGAGCGTCGGCCGGTGAAGTGCTTGCGCGCCACCAGGAACTGGCCGTCCGGACTCCACGCCGGGCTGTTGAGCAGGCGGAACTTCTCCTGCGTCACCGCGCGCGGGTTCTTGCCGTCGCGGTCCATCACCCAGATGTTGTCCCCGCCGCCCCGGTCGCTGGTGAACGCGATGGACTTCCCGTCCGGGCTGTAGCGCGGCTGCATGTCCCACGCGGCGCCGGACGTCAGCGCGCGGGCCTCGCCGCCCGCGATGGGCAGCGCGTAGATGTCTCCCAGCAGGTCGAAGAGGAGTTCGTCTCCGCGCGGGCTCACGTCCACGTTCATCCACGTGCCCTCGCGCACGTCGATGGGCACCTGCGTGCTGGCCACGCCCGGGGGCGCGTCCACCTTCCACTCCTCCTTCTTCGCGTCCGGCTGCTCCGTCGTGGCGACGGGGGCCAGGGTGCCGCCGTCGCCCTCGCTCGCCCGGGCGGCTTCGCGCGCGGTGTCCTTGGGCGCGGGCGGCTTGGGCGGTTCCCGCGGAGGCGCTTCACCCTGCCCTGGAGGTGCGGGCTCGGGTGCACTCGCGGGCCGGGGCAGGGGCTGCGCCGCCAGGAGCAGACCTGGGACGAGCAGTGCGAAGCAGAGGGCGGAGAGAGGTCGGTTCACCGGAAGTGTCCTCGGGGAAGACGCGGGGCGCGGCATCCTGCCAGGATGCGTGGGCTGTCAGGGCGCCCGTGAACTCGCGGACGGGCAGGCGTGTTCCTGGGCGCGGCGTGCCGCGGTGCGTTCCCCCGGCGCGGTCCGAATCTGCTACTGCATCCAGCCCATGTCGGACTTCAGTCTTTCCACGGACCCGGCGGAGCGGCGCGAGGCGCTCTCCGTCCTGTTCACCGAGGCGGTGCCCCACAACCATGCGCTCGGGCTGCGGCTGGAAGCGGTGGGGCCCACGGACGCGACGGTGGTGATGCCCTACGCGGATGTGCTCGTCGGCAACCCGGAGACGGGGGTGGTGGCGGGCGGCGCGGTGACCACGCTCATCGACGCGGCGAGCGGCGCGGCGGTGATGGCGGCGCTGGGCGCGTTCGCGGCCATCGTCACGCTGGACCTGCGAATCGACTACCTGCGCCCCGCGCGCCCGGGCCTGCCGCTGACCGCGCAGGCCGAGTGCTACAAGGTCACCCGCATGGTCGCCTTCGTGCGCGCGCTGGTGCACCAGGGCGACCCTGCGACGCCGGTGGCCTCGTCGCAGGGCACCTTCATGCGGGTGGAGAGCTGATGAGCACGCCTTCGCTTCCCCTCGCGGACCTGGTGCGACAGGTGCGCCAGTCGCGCGAGTACCACCGCCTCACGGACGCCATCCCCTACACGCGCTTCGTGGGCATTGGCGTGGAGAACCTGGCCGGCGAGATGCTCTGCCGCATGCGCTACGCGCCGCACCTCATCGGCAACAGCATCCTGCCCGCGCTGCACGGCGGCACGCTGGGGGCGCTGCTGGAATCGAGCGCCATCTTCGAGCTGCTGCTCAAGACAGACACCGAGCGCGTGCCCAAGGTCATCTCCACCACGGTGGACTTCCTGCGCTCGGGCAAGGCGCAGGACACCTTCGCGCGAGCATTCATCACGCGACAGGGACGCCGCGTGGCCAACGTGCGCGTGGAGGCCTGGCAGGACGACCGCACGCGGCCCATCGCCAGCTCGCACGCGCTGTTCCTGCTGTCGGAGCCGTGAGGCTCCGGAGCTTCGGGGGGCGCTAGCCGTCCACCACGATGCGGTACGTGCGGCGTTTGCCGTCACTGCCCCAGATGATGAGCGTGGTCGTCCCCTTCGCCAGCGCGGAGACCTCCACGCCGTCCTTCCCGGTGGTCTTCACGTCCGCGACGGACGGGTCGCCCAGCGCCACGCGGCTCATTCCCTGCACCGTCAGCACCTGCTTCGCGCCCTTCTTCAGGGTGAGCGTCTCGTCCGCGGGAGGAAGCTCCTTCGAGTCCCCAGCGCGAGCAGCGGGCTCCTTCGCCCCCGCGGGCAGGGCGCTGAGCAGCAGGGTTCCCAACGTCAGGGCCACGAAGCGTGAAGCCATGAATGCAACCTCCGGGTGACTCCGGCGGAGTCCGGAGCTGCCCCAATGTCCCATGCGCTGGCATCCGACGTCTCCTGAGAGCCCCCCGCGATGCGCGCACTGACGTTGTTACAGCGTGGTTCCCATTTCTACAGGGTTCAGGCCGGGTCCTTCAGCGGACAGCGTGCACGGGGACACGGTGGATTGCCTTGGGGTCCGCCGGGTGGAGGACAGGGTTTCCAGCCTGGGGGCGCGGTGGGGGCACGGCAGTGAACGCGAGCGCACGTCACGGGAGCGCGGCACGTCGCCTGCTAGCTCACGGGAGCGACACCGACGCGGAGACCCCCATGAGCGAGCGCGAGTCGATGAAGCTACGGGATTTGAAGGAAGCCGCCCATGCGCTGTACCAGCGGGGGAGGTATGCGCAGTGCGTGGAAACGTACGCGCAGCTCGCGAAGATGCTCCCGCGCGACGCGAATGTGCGCGTCCGGCTGGCGGAGGCCTGCCGCCGCGCGGGGCAGAAGGAGCAAGCGATTGCCGCGTACCGTAAAGCCGCCCGGGTGCTGTTGTCGTTGGGTTGCGAGTCCCGCGCAAGGGGTGCGCTGAAGGCCGCGCTGGAGTTGGATCCGCGCGACGCGGCGTTGCAGCAGGAGTTGGCGCGGATGGGTCAGGGCGCGGTGACTCCGACGGCACTGGAGGACGAGGAGCTCTACCGTTTCGACCGGCTGCCGCCGACGCCGCCGCCCGGACGGATGCGCAGCGTGCCGCCGTCCTTCGTGCGCAACGACGCGCAGAATCCGGACGCACCGAGGGCTCTCCCGGTGGCGCCGTCCGTCACGCCGGTGAACGTCCATGGGACACCGAGCGTGATGCAGGGACCGGGACGGCAGGCGGTGCTGCCCCATCCGCGTCCTGCCATGCCGACCGTGACGCCCGCGCTGGATTCAGCGACGACGACGAGGTCCCGTTCCATGGCGCAGGTGGCGGCGGGTGCGCCGGAGGCCGTGACGCTGCCGAAGGTCATCGTGTCGATGTTCGCCTTCGGGGATCCACCGGCGGAGGGGGCCGAGCAGCCGGGAGGGAATACGCCTCCGTGCATCACGCCGGTGATGGTGAGCAAGAGCGTGCCCAAGAAGGCACGGCCAGCCGTGCCGCCGTCCACGGTGAATCCTGTTCCGGCACCGGAGCGCCCCACGGTGAAGGTCCTCGCGCTGAAGAACCGCGCGCCCGGGGCCCCACCAACGAAGCCTCCGTCCGCGGTGATGCCCTACAAGCCGGAGATGCGCCGCCTGGCGCCGAACGTGGTGGCCCTGCGCGTGTCGCCACAGGCACGCTGGGTCATCATCCGCTCGGAGAGCGACCTTGAAGTGAGCCGTTCCGAGGTGCTTCCCGGGGAGCCAGCCGCCGCGCATTGAGGTGGTGTGAGGAGTGACAAGGTCTTTGCAGCCAGCCCGCCTTCGTGGTTGAGCCGTTGCTCCGACTCACCATCCCGAAGGAGTCTGGTGATGACGCTGGAGGAACTGGTCGAACAGGTCGCGAAGCACGTCGCCGCCCAGACCGACGCCATCTGGAAAGGGGACGCGAAGACCGGAAACAAGCACGCCAGGAAGTACAACGCGGCGATCGATCAACTCCTGGCCCACGGTGATGCCGGACGGGATGCGCTCCTCGTGTTGTTCAAGCATGAGCGCATGGACGTACGGGTGACGGCCGCTGCGACCCTGCTCCGCTACCGGACGGCTGAAGCCAAGGCCGTCCTGGAGGAAGCCGCCAAGGGCCAGGGCCTCGTTCCCTTCGAAGCCTCGATCGTATTGAAGCACTGGAAGGAAGGCACCTGGTCCCTGGACCCCGGATAGCCGTCCCCACAACGCACCGTGGCGCCCTCCCCTCTTCAGGGAAGGACGCCCGGATGCTCCACCCCGTTCAGGGACCGTCCTACATGGACACGGACTTCGCCGGGTCGATGAGGCTCTGGAGCGGGTTCGTCGCTTCCGCGGTCTCCTGCCCCACGTCCGGCTCGTAGGCGCGGACCTGCGCCTCGCAGTGGTTGCTCTTCCGGTTCTGGTGGCAGTGCCGGATGCCGTACACGTGATGGCACCCGCATGGATCCACGCGCTTCTTGGCGCACAGCGACGGATTGAACACCGGAGCCGCGGTCATCTCCACCGGCCCCGCCTGCAACGACACCGCCAGCACCATCCCCGTCAAAAACCCCATCGCCCACCCCCTTGATGCACGCTGCAGAAATGGGAATGCCGATCCTCCGCCGCAACCCCCGGGCTTGTCTGAATGCCGCTCCGTGCACTCCCGGCCGTTCCCTCCGTCCACCCCAGGGGATTTCCCCTCGGCGAACGCCAGGCAGGCAGCCAATCGTGTGTCCGGAAACCGGCACCGTCAGGGATGATGGAGGGCTTCGTCCCTGCCGCGGGTTCACCCACCTGGGGGATTCACCATGAGCTGGAAGCAACACCTGGAAAAGGTCTCCGAGGGCCACTACGTCCTGCCGCGCACCAAGACCATGCGCGTGCACGCGGATCTGTTCCTCTCCGACAAGCTCCTCTGGGGGGAGGAAGGCAACCCGGAAGCCCCCCCGCTGGAAGACGCCGTCTTCGATCAGGTCGTCAACGCCGCCACCTTCCCCGGCGTCACCCGCGTCGCCGTCACGCCCGACTGTCACGTGGGCTACGGCGTCCCCATCGGCACCATCGTGGAGACGGACGGCGTCCTGCTGCCCACCGCCGCCGGCTACGACATCGGCTGCGGCATGGTGCAGTTGCAGACCTCCCTCACCGTGGAGGACGTCGCCGACCCCGCGAAGCGCCGCCAGTGGATCGACGAGGTGACCGACCGCATCGCCGTGGGCGTGGGCGCCACCCGGGCACGCAAGCAGCGCAAGCTCAGCGAGCCCACCCTCAAGGAAGTCCTGCGCCACGGCGCCAAGGCCCTGGGCCGAAGCCGCTCCGTCACCGAGCGCGACTTCATCCCCGTGGAGGACACCGGCGTTTCCATCCCCGAGCGCGCCTATGACAAGCGCGGACAGCTGGGCAGCCTGGGCGGCGGCAACCACTTCACCGAGATGCAGGTGGATGAGACGGGCCGCGTCTGGGTGATGCTCCACACCGGCAGCCGGGGCTTCGGCTGGAACATCGCCAAGCACTTCTTCGTGGCGGGCGCCGCGCAGCTGGGCCTCAAGAGCCGCAGCGAGGACTTCGTCTGGCTGGACGCGGACAGCGCCCTGGGCCGCAGCTACTGGAACCTGCACAACATGGCGGCCAACTTCGCCGTGGCCAACCGGTTGCTCATCGGCGAGGCCGTGTGCGGGGCGATCGAGGACGTGTTCGGCGGCACCGCGAACATCTACTACGAGATCAGCCACAACCTCATCCAGCGCGAGGGCGGCAGGTTCGTCGCACGCAAGGGCGCCACGCGGGCCTTCCCTGCCGGACATCCGGCCCTCAAGGGGACGACGTGGGAGGCCACCGGGCACCCCATCCTCATCCCGGGCTCCATGGAGACGGGCAGCGCCATCCTCTTCGCGGAGCCGGGGGCGGAGAAGTCCATCTACTCGGTGAACCACGGCTCCGGCCGGCGGCTGTCACGCTCCGCCGCGCGCCGGCAGCTCCAGCAGGAGGAGACGGACCGGCGCATGGCGGAGGCCGGCATCCTGCTCAACACCCGCACCACGCCGCTGGACGAGTCCGGGCCCTGCTACAAGAACCTGGACGACGTGCTGGAGACGGTGGAGCAGGCAGGACTCGCCCGGGTGGCCCACCGCCTCAAGCCGGTGGCCTGCATCAAGGGCGCGGACTGACGGGATATCCCGAGAAGGGGGACTCGTGGGGGAGGCCGGGCGGCGGTAGACTGGGCCTCCGCCTGGAGCCCCACCCATGCCC